>JAHDII010000345.1 GCA_020630895.1 Saprospiraceae bacterium | reverse complement strand
AACTCTAGTTTTAAGTCTTTTTTTGATATTGAAAGCTACAATATCTGTTTGGGTTTTTCCAAAAGAGCTTGTAGATTGAGTAATATATAATTGACCATTTATAAAAGCAGGTTGGTTATTATAACCTGATTTATTATTAAATGTCAATAATTTAGTATTGAATAAATTAAATTTTTCTCCACTATCTTCATAATCGAAAAGATATACATTACTGCTTGGTAATTGTCCGATTACAGCAAGAGAAAACATTAAAAATGGGATAAAGAAAATTAACTTTTTCATGATAATTGAATCCTTTCAAAAAAATAAGATCGAAGATAGATATATTGTTTTAAATATGTTTACAAATGCGATGTTTTTTATCTATTGAAAGAAGTATTAAGTTACTAGGAATAAAAATTCTCATTATGATAAAAATTTATAATCTTTGCAGAATATAGAATCTAAAGCTCATGTTAGAAAAGAAATTAGAAATCCTTCAGGATAAAAAAGAATTAGCCTACAAAGGTGGAGGTGAACAACGTATTGAAAAGCAACATCAAAAAGGAAAATTGACTGCTAGAGAAAGAATTCATTTTTTGTTAGATGATAATTCTTTTGAAGAAATTGGAATGTTTGTTACACACAGAACAACCGATTTTGATATGGATAAACAGATTTTCTTAGGAGATGGTGTTATTACTGGATACGGAACTATTGCTGGTAGATTGGTTTATGTATTTGCTCAGGATTTTACAGTTTTTGGAGGTTCGTTATCTGAAACACATGCCGAGAAGATTTGTAAAATTATGGATTTGGCAATGCAAAATGGTGCACCAGTTATTGGTTTAAATGATTCTGGTGGAGCAAGAATCCAAGAAGGTGTTCGTTCTTTAGGAGGCTATGCTGATATATTTTTAAGAAATACCCACGCCTCTGGAGTTATTCCTCAAATTTCTGCCATTATGGGACCTTGTGCTGGAGGAGCCGTTTATTCTCCTGCTATTACAGATTTTATCTTAATGGTTCAAGATACTTCTTATATGTTTGTTACAGGACCCAATGTGGTAAAAACGGTAACTAATGAAGAAGTAACTTCTGAAGAATTAGGTGGTGCATCTGCTCATTCTACTAAATCAGGAGTAACACATATTACAACAACAAATGATATAGATTGTATCAATAAAATAAAACAATTATTGAGTTATATGCCTCAAAATTGTAATGAAAAAACATCTAAAATAGATTATACCATAGGTGAAGAAATCAGAGATGAACTTAGCAATATTATTCCTGAAAGTTCTAATCAACCTTATGAAATGAAAGAGGTGATAGAAGGAATTGTTGATCGTGATTCTTTCTTTGAAATTCATCCTGATTATGCAGAAAATATTGTAGTAGGCTTTGCTAGAATCGCAGGAAGAAGTATAGGAATTGTTGCCAACCAACCGATGAATATGGCTGGTGTTTTAGATGTAAATTCTTCTAAAAAAGGGGCTCGATTTGTTCGTTTTTGCGATTGTTTTAATATTCCTCTTTTAGTTTTAGTAGATGTTCCTGGTTTTTTACCTGGTACAGATCAAGAATGGAATGCCATTATTACAAATGGAGCTAAATTATTATATGCTTTTAGTGAAGCTACCGTTCCTAGAATTACAGTAATTACTAGAAAAGCTTATGGTGGTGCTTATGATGTGATGAATTCTAAACATATTGGTGCTGATATGAATTTTGCTTGGCCTTCTGCAGAAATTGCTGTAATGGGAGCTAAAGGAGCTAGTGAAATTATTTTTAGAAAAGAAATTAAAGCTGCTCAAGATCCTGTTGCCAAATTAAAAGAAAAGGAAGAAGAATATGCTGATAAATTTGCTCATCCTTATAGGGCTGCTTCTCGTGGTTTTATAGATGAAGTCATTGAACCTAAAAATACTCGAAGAAAATTGATTAAAGCTTTTGCTATGTTAGAAAATAAAGAGGTAGAATTACCTTATAAAAAACATGGGAATATGCCTTTGTAAAAATTGTTGAATTGCTAAATTGCTAAATTGTTGAATTGCTTTTTGATAAAATGAGTATCTCTTATTCTAAAATGAATTAGACTTAGAAATAATTATATATATTTTCCTTGTGCATTTAATGCTTGTTGAATATGTGCTAAATGATGTTCACAATGCCAAGCATATACTCCTATATTTTCCTCTAAAGAATAACGCCTATTATATTCAGGATGAATAAATTCTTTTTTTAATTCTTCTTTTTTTAAGTTTTTAAGTATCTGTACTAATTTATGATGAACGCCTTGTAAAATTAAAATAGAGTCATTCAAATTATCATTTTGTGAATCTATCAATTCTGCCCATAAATGTTCTGGATAAGGTTTTATAGTCGGTGTATCTTCTGTAAGTGCTAATTTAAATCGAATTAATGCATTGATATGACTATCTGAACAATGGTGAACGACTTGTTTTATTGTCCAGCCATTAGGTCTATATTTCCAATTGATTTCTTGAACACCTACATCTTGAGTTATTTCTTGAATTTTACTAGGAAATTTTTCTATAATTTTTATCCATTTTTGAATATCTTCTTTTGTAATTACTTTTGGACTTTCAAAAATTCCTATTGGAAATCGTAATTGATATAATTCTTTTTCTGTCATTATTTTCATTTTTTATAAAACATTAAAGATATCACGACAAAATTTTATTACAAGTTAAAAATTAATCTTTTTTCCTTTTTCTATGTTCTTTTGTCTTGAAACAAAAGAACCAAAAGTTCAAGACTGTATTCAATTCTTAACGTAAAAAAAGATTGAAAATTCTAAATGAAATAAAACTCGCTTTGAGCTCTTGTATTTCATATTTTATTTGGGAAATTATTTTAGAGCATTTCTTTTTTAATCTTTTTACTTGCTCAAACAATATTTCATTCTTAACGAATTTTCTGCACTCTTTTCACTAAATTG
>JAHDII010000029.1 GCA_020630895.1 Saprospiraceae bacterium | reverse complement strand
TAAATACTTTGTAACACTTGTTACTTATAAGTAATTTATTATTTAAATTTTTCTAACAATTCTACAAAACGATATACATCCTCAAAAGAATTATACATAGGTACTGCGGCTACACGAATCACATTGGGTTCTCGCCAATCGGCAATAACTCCATGTTCCGTTAGATCATTAAAAAGTTGTTTACCTTCATCTCCCGTTAGTATAGACAATTGAGAACCTCTTTCCTCAGGATTTTTAGGCGTTATGATATTATATTTAAATGAAACTTCATTAATATCCTGAATAAGTGATTCCATAAAATCAAGGAGTTTTTTACTTTTTTCTCGTAGTGCTTCCATTCCTACTTTATGAAACATATCCAAACTTACTTTGTGAGCTGCCATTCCAAAAATTTGAGCATTACTCAATTGCCAACCTGCGGCTCCTTGCATTGGAATAAATCCCTTTTTCATTTGAAACCTTTCAGATTCATTATGTCCCCACCAACCTGCAAAACGAGGTAATTGAGGATTATTTCCATGTTTTTCATGAACAAAAACACCACTAGGTCCACCAGGTCCAGAATTGAGATATTTATAAGAACACCAAACAGCAAAATCTACATTCCAATCATGTAATTGAAGAGGAACATTTCCCACCGCATGAGCCAAATCAAAACCGACTATAGCTCCTTCTTGATGTCCTGCTTTAGTAATATTTTTTAAATCATAAAATTGTCCTGTATAGTAATTCACACCTCCCAACATCACTAAAGCTAGTTCATCCCCCGCTTCTTTAATCGTTTTTAAAATATCTGATGTACGAAGTGTTTCTTCTCCTTCTCTAGGATGCAATTCAATAATAGCATTTTGAGGATCAAAACCATGAAATCGTACTTGAGATTCCATAGCATACTGATCTGAAGGAAATGCTCCTCCTTCCATAATAATTTTATAGCGTTGAGAAGTAGGACGATAAAAAGAAACCATCATGAGATGAAGATTTGTTGTTAAAGTATTCATTATAACAACTTCACTTTCTTCTGCTCCTACAAGTCCTGCTGCGGGTTCTAAAAAATATTTATGATAATACATCCAAGGCATTTCACCTCTGAAGTGTCCCTCTACACCATGTTCTGCCCAATGATCTAATTCTTTAATTAGTGCACTTTTAGTGGCTTTAGGTTGTAAACCTAAAGAATTACCACATAAATAAATGGTATTTTTACCATTATGTTGAGGAAAATGAAATTGCTCTCTATATTCTCTTAAAGGATCTTTATGATCCAATTCTCTTGCAAATGAAAGTGTGTTTTTAATCATAATTTTGAATTAAAAAAGGCTAACCTGTTTTCCAAATTCTAAAGGTCTTTCTATACTTAATAATCGAGCTTTCATATCTAAGCCGTATGCAAATCCTACTAAAGAACCATTTTTTCCTATCACTCGATGACAAGGAACAATAATAGGAATTGGATTTCTAGCATTAGCTGCTCCAACAGCTCTTACTGCTTTAGGTAAACCAATATCTTTGGCTACTTGAGAATAACTTACTGTTTTTCCATAAGGAATTTCTTGTAAATATTGCCATACTTTTTTATCAAAGTCCGCTCCATTTGACCAATCCAATGGTATAGTAAATTTCTGTCTTTTGCCTTGAAAATATTCTTCTAATTGTGCTACACATTCTTCTAATTCTTTAGGGATTTTTTTAGACATTTTTTCCTCTGTCCATTGCACAGATTGTATACCTAAAGAAGACATTTTAATAATAAATGTCCCTATAGGAGAAAGATAATGTGCTGTAGCAATCGTCATTTAATATTATTGATAATTTTTAGTTCCCCATGCTTCTAATTCTTCTTCTGTCCATAATTCAGGATAAAAAACAATTCTTTGATTTTTAGGAGGTAAATATTTTTGCCAGTTTGTTCCTCCTGTAGCAGAAATTTCTAAAGGTTCTCTATTCAAATATTTTACCGCAGCTTTATAATGAGCCAAAGGCCAACGAACATTTGCATTCAAATCATGTTCTCTTAATAAAGAAATTAATTCTTCATCTTTTTGCTCTTCAGAACTCAATTGCAAATAGAGTTGTCTTATATTTGATGTTGTAACATCTTCTGCTAGATTAATAAAATCTCTAGCATATTTTTTTTCAAATTGGCGTAAAGTCAAAGTTTTTTTACCTGTTGCTAATTCAGTAGCTCCTTGTTTCCAATATAAATTTTCATATATTTCTTTATAATCAGAAGAAACATTAAATGATGATCTTTTTGTATGATGAACTAATCTATGAAAATCTGTACTGACTACTTCTATAAAACGATATTGTGCAGATTGAAATCCGCTAGCAGGAAGTAAACTCATTCTAAATCGTAAAAACTCTTCTTTATCTAAACCTCCTACCATAGACAAAAAAGTATCACTCAATGTACCAAAATAACTATTGATTCTTTTGATTTGTCTTTTAAACAGATCTATTGTTCTATTTTCATCATGAGCTAATCTTTCATAAGCATCTAAAATTAATCTAAAGTACAACTCTGTAATTTGATGATAAATAATAAATATTCTTTCATCAGGAATTTTTGTTTTTGGATTTTGTAAGCTCAATAATGTATCTAAATGAATATAATCCCAATATGTCAGGTAATCTGCATACAGCAATCCATCTAAGTAAGATTGCATATCCTGCCCCATTACAGCATATTTTTGTTCTAGTTTTTCAAGGCGTGTTAACATTTCATGTGTAAGTTCCATAAGTATTTTTATGGTTTTAAATAGTTCCTATTTATCTATGGATAAACTTCAAATATTCTCTTCAATACAAATTTAGAAATTTAAACCTTTTTACAATAGACTTTATTAAGAATTGTTTTTTATTATTTTATGAGTTTCATTCCTAAATAAATACAAAATAGGCATAATACAATACTCATTATAATATTTAAGAAGGCTAAAAATAAATTTCCTTGTTCAAATAATTCGAATGTATCGTTAGAAAAAGTACTAAATGTAGAAAACCCTCCACAAAACCCTACAATAAAAGTATATTTAAAAGCCTCAGAGACATTATTTTTATTTACATAAGCTATAAGCATTCCTAATAGAATACAAGCGAAAATATTGGCAAGGAATGTTGCCCAAGGAAATGTAAATTGGTAAGGTTTTAATGATTTAGAAATAATATATCTTACGACACTCCCTAAACCTCCTCCAAGAAATACATATATGAATGCCATGTTCAAGTTAGGATTTTGCTTGGACAATTTTCCTTTTCTTTGTTTGCTGAGCTAAAAAATATAAAAACCCTGTAGATAAAGATGCTAAAACTAAGAGTAAAATAATTAAATTCAACGATCCTAAATCTTGCAATGTATAGGCAATTATAATAAAAAAAAGATTTGTCAGTACAAGTATAATTGTACCTCCCATGTGAGAAAAATTACAATCTAATAATAAATGATGTATATGAGTTTTATCTGGATAAAAAGGTGATTTCCCCTTGAGCATTCTAGTAATAAATACTCGTAAAGTATCAAATAAAGGTAATATTAAAATTCCTATAGCTACTGCTGGAGCAGATTTGATTACAAATTCGGGATGTTCTGCAACCATTTTAGCATCTCCATTATATTCTATAAATTTTAATGTTAGAATAGAACAAATTAAGCCTAATAACAAAGAACCTGTATCTCCCATAAATATTTTAGCAGGAGTAAAATTATAATTTAAAAATGCAATCGTGGCACCAATTAAGGAAAAAGCAACCATTGCCATATCCATTCTATCTACTAACAAAAACCAAGTTCCCAAAGTAATAGAAATTAATACAGCAATACTTCCAGCTAAGCCATTAATTCCATCTATCAAATTAAAAGCATTAATAATAATAAAAATGGTAAAAATACTTAATATGACAGCTACATATTCATTCATTTCGTAAATATTAAAAATACCATATAAGCTTGTAATTTTAATATTAGCCTTAAAAACTAATATTGCTGCAGCAAATAATTGTCCTACCATTTTTTTATATGGAGAGATAGGAGCTATGTCATCTTTGGCTCCCATCAAAAATATAATTACAAAAGAAGCTAATATATATTGCAAATCACCAAAAGCTTCAAAGGGCGTCCACATTACAATAGAAAAAATAACTCCAGCAAATATTCCTATTCCACCAAGAGAGGGTGTAATTTCTGTATGGGAATGACGCTCTCCTGGAGTAGCTACTAAATTCTTTTGTTTTGCCACACTAATAATAGAAGGGATAGCAAAAAAAGTAACTGTAAAAGCAGTAATAAAACTTAGAATAACATCGTACATTTAGTATAAAACTTGTTATATGGATTACAAAACTAGTGTAATTCAATTAATATTTAGTGATAAAACATCATTTTATAATGAATCCAGCACTAATTTATTAACAAAACTATCTTTATATCAATTTTTTTTTGTTATTTGAGTTTATAAAACTAAAAATTTTGAAAGTTTCCTTTTTTATATCAACAATAATTTTACATTTTGTTCTTTTGAACATTTCCACCGCTCAGAAAAATTCCAGTGATTTCCTAGATAGGGGTATTTCTCATTACACAAAAGGAGAATATGAAAAAGCAATTAATGAATTTTCTTCATGCATTAATGAAAACCATTCATTACACTTAGAAGAAGCATACGATTATAGAGGAAATTCATACCTATATTTAAAAAAGTATAAACAAGCTATTCTTGATTTTGAAACTTTAATTCGTTTAAATCCAAAACATCTGAATGCTTATATGATGTTAGGAAAGATATATCATGCTTTGAAAGAATATAATACGTCTATTTCATATTATAGCAAAGTAATAGAAATTAATCCCTTTGATTCCAAAGCTCATAATGATAGAGGAATTTCAAAATGTCAACAAGGAAATTATAATGATGCAATAAAAGATTTTATCCAAGCCATTAGCCTAGATTCTACTTTTGCAATAGCTTATAATAATGCAGGAACAGCAAGGTATTATAATCAAGATATAGACAACCCTGTAAAAAAGGATATGATCCAAGCAAAAGACTATTTTAGTAAAGCTATCGAATTAAATCCAACATTTTCAATGGCATACCGAAATCGAGGAGCTATGAACTTGTTCCTAGGTCTTTATGATGAAGCTTTAGAAGATCTTACAATCGCTGAAAAATTAGATCCCAATCTAGCTATTATTTCTTTTTATAAAGGAATGGTGTTTTTCAAAATAAAGAAAAATACAGCAGCCATACACGCCTTTCAAGAAGCTATTGAAAAGAAACATACTTTTACTTTTGCCTATGAAGAAATAGGAGATACCTATAAAAAATTAAATCGCTATGATGATGCTATTTCTTACTATCAAAAAGCAGCTCGTGTTACTCATAAACATCAAGAACAATATAAAGGGCTTATGAATTATAAACAAGCTCTAATTTATGCTTTACAAAAAGATGAATTTAATATGTATGTACAACTCCATTTAGCAAAAAAAAATAATGTTTTTAAAGACAAAAGAGTTTTTGACAAATTTTTAACTGCTAAGGAGTTCAAATCTTTTAGAGTTGATAAATCTTTTAGGAAATTCACAAAATCTATTACAAAGATTAAGAAAGAATCTAAATTTATTCAATCAGAACTACATTGGTTTAGAATGGATAATGAATAATTATAATCCTATTCATTTCATATCATCAAATATTATTGTATTTTTCCATTTCATTAGAACTAATCTTACCATTTATGAAAATAATCGATCATCAGCGAACAAAAATTGTCGCTACTGTTGGACCAGCATCTGATTCTTACGACCAACTTCTTGAACTTGTAAAAGCAGGAGTTAATATTTTTAGATTAAATTTTTCTCATGGCAGCCATGAAGATCATTTAAAAGTCATTAATCGAATTAATTATATTAACGAAAAATATAATTTACATATTGGTATTCTTTGTGATTTACAAGGCCCTAAATTAAGAGTAGGAAAAATTGAAAATAATGGTATCCATATTCAAGCAGGAGATATTCTAACATTTACGAATGAAGAATGTATTGGAACTAAGGATAAAATATATATGAGTTATCCTTCTTTTGCTAAAGATGTAAAAATAGGTGAAAAAGTTTTAGTCGATGATGGAAAAATTGTATTAGAAGTTGTTGAAAGTAATCAAAAAGATATCGTAAAATTAAAAGTCATTCATGGAGGTATTTTATCCTCTCGGAAAGGAGTAAATCTTCCTAATACAAAAATATCATTACCTTCTTTAACCAAAAAAGATAAAAAAGATCTTGAGTTTATACTCACTCAAAATGTACATTGGATTGCTTTATCTTTTGTCCGAAGAGCTAAAGATGTAAAGGAGTTAATTGAAAAAGTTGCAGCTAAAAATCATCCTGCAAAAGTTATTTCTAAAATTGAAAAACCAGAAGCAGTTCAAAATATAAAAGCTATTATTAAAGCATCTAATGGAATTATGGTAGCTAGAGGAGATTTAGGAATTGAAGTGGCAATGGAAAGGTTACCTATTATTCAAAAAGATATTATTAAACGTTGTATCCAAAGAGCAAGGCCTGTAATTGTTGCTACACAAATGATGGATAGCATGATTACCAACCCCTCTCCTACTCGTGCAGAAATCACAGATGTTGCTAATGCTGTTTTAGATGGTACAGATGCCGTAATGCTTAGTGGCGAAACATCTGTAGGAAAACATCCTGTAAAAGTAGTTCAGGCAATGAATAAAATTATTGCTGAAGCTGAAAAATCTTATAGTTCTCCTTATCAACCTTTAGCACCTCACAAATCAAGAACTTTTCTTTCTGATGTGATTTGTTTTAATGCTGCTAAGACAGCTGAAGAAATTAATGCAAAAGCTATTATAGGAATGACGAGTTCTGGTTATACTGCTTTTAAAGTATCTTCTTGTCGTCCTAAAAGCAATATTTATATCTTTTCAGATCAACAATATATGTTATCTATTTTGAATTTAGTATGGGGAGTCAAATGTTTTTATTATGACAAATTTTCAACAACAGATGAAACCATTATTGATGTTACTGAAATACTTAAAAAAGCAGGAGAAATACGAGAAGGTGATATTTTAGTGAATACAGGAAGTATGCCTCTTCACAAAAGATATAGAACCAATATGCTTAAAATTACTTTAGTAGATTAATAATTAAACTTTATCATTCAATAGATATTTAAGGTTTTTTTTGTTATACTTCACACTTAATTCTTATATTATTAACAGAATCACAAGATGAAATGAATTATCTTTGCCTTTCATATTAATTCTATATTTTGGATGAATGTAAAGATTATAAATAATTCTAATAATACGCTTCCACACTATGAAACTAAGGGTAGTGCAGGAATGGATATTAGAGCTAATTTGGAAACACCTATAACTATTGCACCCTTAGAAAGAACTTTAATCCCTACAGGATTATTTATAGAATTACCTCAAGGATATGAAGCACAAATTAGACCTCGTAGCGGCTTATCTCTAAAAAAAGGTTTAACCTGTATTAATACTCCAGGCACCATAGACAGTGACTATAGGGGGGAAATCAAAGTCATAATAGTGAACCTTTCTCAAGAAGAGCAAATGATTGCTCATGGAGATCGAATTGCTCAAATGGTTATTGCTCAATATCAACAAATTACTTGGCAAGAATCTAAAGAGCTTTCTTCAACTTCAAGAGGAACTGGAGGTTTTGGAAGTACAGGAACAAAATAACAATCAATTGCAAAACAATAAATAAGAAAAATTAAATGAAAATTATTATCCCTATGGCGGGCAGAGGATCAAGATTACGTCCTCATACACTTACAGTACCTAAACCTCTTGTACCTGTAGCAGGAAAACCTATCGTTCAAAGATTAGTAGAAGATTTAGCGGATTCTTTCAAAAATGAAGTAGAAGAAATTGCCTTTATTATTGGTGATTTTGGTGAGCAAGTGGAAAAAGATTTATTAGATATTGCTAAAAATTTAGGAGCTAAAGGTTCTATTTATCATCAAGATCAGCCTTTAGGAACGGCTCATGCTATTCTTTGTGCTAAACCTAGCCTTAGTGGAAACGTTATCATTGCTTTTGCAGATACTCTTTTTAAAGCTAATTTTTCTTTTGATAAAAATGAAGATGGCATCATTTGGACGCAACAAGTAGAAGATCCTTCTGCTTATGGAGTTGTTCAATTAGATGATGAAGGATATATTGTTGAATTTATTGAAAAGCCAGAAACTTTTGTTTCTGATAAAGCAATTGTAGGTATATATTATTTTAAAGATGGAGAAAATTTAAAAAATGAACTCCAATATCTTTTAGATAATAATATTAAAGATAAAGGAGAATTTCAATTGACTAATGCTCTTGAAAATATGAAAGCTAAAAATTTGAAATTCCGTCCAGGAATTATTGAAGAATGGCTTGATTGTGGTAATAAAGATGCTGTAGTTTACTCTAATCAAAGAGTATTAGAATTTAATAAAAATAAAACTTTAATAGATAAATCTGTTACAACTGAAAATTCTATTATCATTCCCCCTTGCTTTATTGGTGAAAATGCTGTAATTTCTAATAGCATAATTGGACCTCATGTATCTATTGGTCATAATACAATTATTGATAATTCCGTTATTAAAAATAGTGTTATACAAAACGATACAAAAGTCTGCCATGCTATACTAGAAGATTCTATGTTAGGAAATAAGGCCGATTATAATGGAAAACCAACTATAATTAGTCTTGGTGATTATTCAAATTATCGTTCATGAAAAAATCATTGAAAAAACATATTTTATTTTTAGGTATTGTATTATTCAATACTCATTTCCTTTTAGCACAACTAAAAGACAGACCTTCTTTAGCCGAAATTGAAATCCAAAAGATTTTTATTGATGCGAATAAAGAAAAAATGTTAGGGCATTATCAAGATGCTGCTTTCCTTTTTAGAGAAGTGCTCAAAAAAGATCCTAAAAATCATTCTGCGGCTTATGAATTAGCTCGAATGTATGATGTATTAGAACAAGATGCTTTAGCATTAAAAACAATAGAAAAAGCTGTAAAATTGGCACCTAAGAATCCTTGGTATATGGATTTTTATGGACAAGTATTAGAACGAAATAATAAATTTGAAGAGGCTGCTAATGTATATGGTACATTAGCTAAAGCTCATCCAGAAAATGAATATTTTTTATTTCAACAAGCTTTTTATTTAATCAAAGCTGAAAAATTAGCTCCTGCTGTTGTCGTTTATGATAAATTAGAAAAAATGATGGGGGTTAATGAAGAATTAACTAAAAAGAAATATACTTTATATTATAAAATGGGAGATAATAAATCTGCTATTAATGAAATTCAAAAATTAATAAAACCTTTTCCTACAGAAACTAGATATCTTCATATTCTTGCTGATTTTTATGTCAATGATGAAAACATAAAAGAGGCTAATAAAACTTATAAAAAAATATTATCTATTGATCCTAAAGATGCAGAAGCCAATTTGGCTCTTGCTGATTCTTACCATGAAAATGGAGAACATATCAAATATTTAAATGCAATTAAACCTATTATCACCAAAACGGATGTTGGTATAGATGTTAAAGTTGAGAAGCTTTTTCCTTATATCGAAATATTAGGAAAAACAAAAAATGGTGAATTAAAATTAGCTGCTCTAGAATTAGGTGAATCTTTAACAGATGTTCATCCTCAAGAAGCCAAAGCTTTTTCTCTTTACGCTGATATGCTCTATCATTCAGGTAATAGTAAAGAAGCTCTTAAATATTATCAATCTACTTTAGAATTTGATAAAAGTGTTTTTGCTGTTTGGGAACAAATCATGTATATCCATGCAGAAAATAACGATGTTAATGATCTGATTAAAACCACAGAAAAAGCCATGGATTTATTTCCTAATCATGCTAAAGTATATTACATGAATGGCTTAGCTCAAAGTTCTAAAGGAGAACATAAAGAAGCCATTAGTATGTATGAACAATCGTTAATGATGGCAGGAAAAAACACTCCTCTTAAGTATGAATTATGTAATCGTTTAGGTATCGAATATTTTAATATTGAAAAATATGACCGTTCTGACAAAATGTTTGATAGAGGTTTAGAACTCATTCCTGATGGTTTTTCTATTTTACATAATTATAGTTATCATTTAGCACAACGAAATAAAGATTTGGAAAAAGCTAGAGATATGTCTATAAAAGCTAATGCATTGAAAGCAGATCAACCTGTTTTTCAATCTAATTTAGCCTATATCTTCTTTTTATTAGATGACATGAAAGATGCTAGAGATTGGATCGAACGTTCTATGAGTAATGGAGGAGATAAAATTCCTGAAATCCTTGAACTGTATGGCGATATTCAATACAAATCAGGACTTAAATCTAAAGCCTTAGAATATTGGAAAATGGCAAAACAAGCAGGGGCAAAATCTAAAGAATTAGAACAAAAAATTTCAGAACAAAAATTATAGATTATTCTTCTCTATAATGATAATCTTTTCCTTTATAATAGTTTCCTTCAATTTTTCCATTGATGGATAAACCTGTAAATTTCTGATCTGAAATTTCTCCTTTTTTGTGAATTTCTACAAGATTTAATGTAGAATATCCATTTTTAAATTGAACAGCAATAAATGATTGCCCTCCATGTTTGATTACTCGAAACCAAGCATCTCCTTGCATCCCTTTTTCAAGAGAAGAAGCTGCATTTCCTGCATGACTCCCATCCATATTAGTAAAAGTGGAAATAGCTGCAGAAAAACTATCACTTTTATAGGTGCAAGTCCCATCAGAATAAAAATCCCAATTCTCATTTTTCTCACTACTAAATGTCATTTCTCCTGTAGATAAATATTCATAATGATAACGATATTTCTTTTTCTTTATCAAGTATTGTGTGCTCGTTTGATCCATAGTTGGAGATGAAGACCACGTTACAGAAGCTGCAATAGATTCTAATAAAGGCATCATTTCATCAAATAACAATTTTTCGAGATATTGATATTCTTTAGAATCACTATATTCAATTCCTACAGCAATAAAAGCAGACCAACTTGGGCCATATACCATATAACCTACTTTAGTTGTAATATAATTCCCTCGATATTTCTCTCGAATACCAACAAAAGTAATCAGCTGCCCATTTGGTAATTGATAATCTTTCGTTTCTGCTAAATCCCAACTACTCTCTCGTTTTCTATTCGATTGTCCAAAATTAGCTGCAGTCAACCAACGTGCAATACTCTCATTACCATCCGAGGGAATCAATGATTGTAAATTAATTCTTACAATCAACTTTGTTTTCTGATCTTTGGCTAAATATTCATACCCAATATCATTGGCTCTATTTTCATCTACTTTTTTCATTTGATTTAAAACCTTATATTGCAAATGCAAAATATGATCTTGCTGTGTAGAACCCGAAAAAGAAGAAACTGTTTTTGATTTAGGAAAATTTATTTCAGCTTGATCTAATGCCTTTGAAAGAATTTGTATCAAAACTTTAGCAGCATCCTCTTTTACAGAATATATACTAACCACTTGAATATTACAACCTGTAGCAACCCCCATTAAAATTCTTAATCTTTTTCCTTCTGGAGCATTCATTAATTGACTATAAATAGCAAAACCATAACCTTTACTTGTTTCTCCTTTTTGTCGCAAAAGATTTTTTTCTTCTGTCCAACCTTTATTTAAAGTTTTAGAAATTTTATCCAATCTAGCCTGAAAATCAACTATAGGAAGAGCTATTGAAGGATACACCACAACTCTAGCTACATCTTTATAAGATTCATGAACTAATTCTAGACCTTTTTCAGTTCTAGATACTTCGCTAATTTCTGAAGGAAAAACCATAGTTAATCGATCATAAGTAAATGAGTTACCTAAAAGATTGGTATGACTTAATAAAGCAAAAAGAGAAAGGAAAGTAATATTTTTCATCGCATCAAAATATTTAAGTTGATTCAAATATAATAAAAAATATCACTAACTTTAGTTATATATTAATCTCTATAATTATAACAAAAAAAATGCAAAAAAATAAACAATATTTATTTATAGGATTTTCTCTATTTTTTATGTTTAATATATTCAGTTGCAATAAACATAAAAAACAAAATTTATCACCACCTATAAATAATGAGTATAATAAATGTTTTTCTTTTGAAAATTATTATGATGAAAATATAACGACTGATACAATCTATGAAAAAACTCCTCTAGGAAATTTTCTTAAAAAAATAAGTATTAGTGATAGTACTTATCTTTGGCTTTGTGGAAAAAATAATATCGAATATATTATTGATACTTTTTTTTGTAAAGGAAGATTACCTCTTTCCTTAAAATCCAAAATACATTATGGATGGGAAACTCATGATTTTATGGGATTCATTATTCCTTGTGGCTCTAGCTGTTGGACGAATTATATTTATTCATTATATGAAAAAAGAGAAGTTACTGCACTTTCTTATTCAGCTTTAGATACTATCAATATGAAAGCTTTAGAAATAGGTACAGATTCATTTCATATCACAAACCTTTATACTCTTGAAGAGGAAAAATATCCTATAAAAAATATTGAATGCCTGAATGGAAAATTCGCTTTATTTTATATCCATAATATTAAATATGAAAATAATATTATAGAATATCATTTGAACTGTGGTAATTCAAATCAAAAAATAAAACAAATTTTAAAATAAAAAATTAAGCAATTTTCCTTTTTTTATTCACTAAAGATTTTTCTTCTAATGCTTTAAAAGTATAACCTTGTTCAGATAAATGTTGTAACACTTTAGGCAATACAAATTTTAATTTTTCTTCTGATTTTATATTATCATGAAATACAATAATAGAACCTGCCTTAGTATTTTTAATTACATTATTCAAGCACTGCTCTTTTGTAATTTGAGGATCAAAATCACCACTTAAAACATCCCACATCACTACTCTATAATGTCTATTTAAAAATTTAGCTTGGCTAGGTTTTACTTTACCATAAGGAGGGCGAAATAATTCAGAATGTACTGCTTGAGCTCCTTTTCTTACATTTCTTAAATAAGTCAAATTATCTGTTTGCCAACCATTATAATGATTATAACTATGATTCCCTACAGAATGTCCTTGACTTCTTAATTCCTCTAATAAGTTAGGATATTTTTTTACATTCTCTCCTACACAAAAGAACGTAGCTTTTGCATTAAATTGTTCTAATAGATCTATAACCCAAGGATTCAGGAATAGGACCATCATCAAAAGTTAAATAAACTACTTTTTCTTGAGTAGTGATTTTCCAAATAAAATGGGGGAAAAGCTTTTGGATAAATTCAGGTGTTTTTACTAAATACATCTTTTATTAGTTTTGTGTTCTCAATATCTATGATTTGCTATAATTTAATTGATTTATGATTATTTTTGCAACAAAATCAATGAAGTAGTATATAGACGTAAATTTTGCCAAAAACGCTGCTTTAGAATCATAAAATTTTTAAACATGTTACAACCAAGAGTTCGATTTGCACCAAGCCCAACGGGAGCTTTACATATTGGAGGACTTCGCACCGCTTTATATAATTATTTATTTGCTAAAAAATTAGGTGGTACTTTTATTTTAAGAATTGAAGATACCGATCAAACGAGGTATGTTGCTGGAGCAGAAAAATATATTACAGATGCATTAGAATGGGTGGGTTTAGATTTGAATGAAAGTCCTAATTTAGGAGGAAATTTTGGTCCTTATCGACAATCTGAAAGAAAAGAAATGTATGGGGAATTTGGACATCTTTTAGTTAAAAATGGTTGGGGATATTATGCTTTTGATACAGAAGAAGAATTAAATAAAAAAAGAGAAGAAGCAGAAAAAAACAAACAAACTTTTTCTTACAATGTACATACAAGAAATTCTTTAAGAAACAGTTTAACTCTTCCTAAAAATGAAGTAGAACAATTATTAAATAGTGGTGCAGATTTTACTATACGTTTAAAATGTCCTGCTGATGAAATTATTTATGTCAATGATATTGTACGTGGACAAGTAGAATTTCAATCGAATTTATTAGATGATAAAGTGATGCTCAAGAGTGATGGAATGCCAACCTATCATTTAGCCAATGTAGTAGATGATTATTCTATGAAAATTACTCATGTCATTCGTGGAGAAGAATGGTTACCTAGTACAGCTCATCATGTTTTATTATATCGTGCCTTAGGATGGGAAGATAAAATGCCTCATTTCGCACATCTCCCGTTAATATTAAAACCTGCTCCTGCTTCTTATATTAATAATAAAAATGTAGATTCCTTAACTGAAAAATTTACTTCAGAATTTTATAAAAAAAATCCTAACTTCACATTAAAACCTAAACAAGAAGTTCAAAAAATGATTCGAGGAATTTTATTGGATGTCAATAATATTTCTTCTAGAGTTCAAATTAAAAATAAGGATAAAGAAGATAAAATTATTATTAAAGAATTTTTAAAAAGTACGCTTTTTGGAAAATTAAGTAAACGCGATGGCGATCGTTTAGGGTTTCCTGTTTTTCCTTTAGCTTGGCAAGGAGAAAAAGAAGATGATTCTTTTATTGGTTTTCGTGAAGTAGGTTTTGATCCTAAAGCATTGATTAATTTTCTAGCTTTTTTAGGATGGAATCCAGGAACAGAACAAGAGATTTTTTCTTTAGATGAATTAGTAGAAGCATTTTCTTTAGAAAGAATTGGAAAGTCTGGTGCAAGGTTTGATTATGAAAAAGCAAAATGGTATAATCAACAATATTTAATTCATGGAAATGATGAAGAAATTGCACAACAATTAAAATCAATATTTGATCAAAAAGGATGGTACACTAGTAATAAAAAAATTACAAAAATTGCAGCACTCTATAAAGAACGTGCTACTTTTTTAAATGATATTCCTAATAAAGCTGCTTTTATTTTTTCTGATGGTTTTTCTTATGATGAAAAAAATGCAAGAAAAAAATGGAAAGAAAAAAATGCAGCAAAAAATTATGAGCTCATTGATATTTTAAAAAATACTACAGATTTTTCTCCTGAAAATTTAGAACAAGTAATAAAAGATTTTATTACAGATAATGAATTAGGTTTTGGTGATGTAATGAGCCCTATGCGTATTGCTTTATCAGGTGTTGCAGGAGGTCCTTCTTTATTTGATATTATTTATTTAATAGGAAAAGGAAGAACGATTGATCGGCTCAAAAAAGGCTACCAATATTTTGAAAATTTATAAAAGGAAAATATGCCGAGTGGAAAACAAGTCCTACTTCATTATCTTGAAAAATACTCTTTAAATTTTCAAGATAATGAAGATTTATCTGATGTTTCTGAAAACTTAAGAGTTGCATTATTATTACATGGATCAACTTCTAACGAGATGTGGTATCATGTTGATAATATTGAATGGGGAAACGAAATCAATGAAGAAGATAAAATTATCAAGCAGGGTTTAAAAGTTAAAGATAAGGATATTATGCTTAGTGAATTATTTAAATATATGACTTGGGATGACGAAAAAATTCCAAAAAATGTATCAGATAGATTTAGTTCACTAGATATTAAAGAATATAAATCAGCTATACATATCATTTGGCTACTTTTAAAAAGTATTGAACACTCTACATGGCTCTCTTCTGTCGAAAATAATGGAAAAATGGACTTCGAAGAATTGCAAAAATATTTAGTCTCTTACAAAAAGAAAATAAATTCATTTAGAAAAGATCCCAATGATTTTCTTGGTATTGAATAAGTCAATTATCAATGTGTAAATAAATTATTTGGCAACTATTATTTTTTTAGTAAAAATTTCTTTTCCTGTATTGATTTGAATAAAATATATTCCAGAAGCATATTGAGATAAATCTACATCTATTATATTATTATTAAAATTATCTGCATTAAATAATAATACTTCTTTAGCTTGAGTATTTAAAATAGAAATAAACATATTATCATGAATAGAAAAATTAGAATTCAATTCAATCGTAAATTTTCCTTGATTAGGACTTGGCGAAATCAAAAATGAATTTGCAGATATTTCATTAATTCCAACAGCACTTACAAATTCACAATCTGAAATAACTGTACATGCCCCAACTGTAATTTCTACAGCATAATTTCCACTTGTACTAGGAGAAAAAGTTGGTTCCGTTGCCCCTGTAATCATTGTATTACCATTATTACAATCTATCCATTGATAAGAAGCTGAACTATGATTTTCATGTGTATTCAATGTATGATCAATTGCCTCAATTGTTGTATTGATTTCATAATTAATATCTACTTCTAAAATCAATTGAGTCATTCCATCTTCTGATAACTCATAATAGGTTCCATCTTGTGAATAAGTAATATCATTATAAATAATTGTCTCATCACAAGTAATTAAAGGAATCGTATTACTTTGAATAAATGAAGGAACATTCAACATATCATCAATAATATGAGAAGTCGTATTTGTAATAATTGGATCATTAAAATCAAAATAAATTCCTACATGGTTATTCAATTCTGTACCATTAGGTAAATTAGGATTTTGATTGACTGCAAAAGTTAAAAAACCATGACTTCCTTCTTCATTAGATGTGCTGTCTGGCAACATAATATTATGAAAAGTCCATTGTAATACTCTAGGTCCATACATCGTAAACTCATAACTATGACTTGCTACACCAGGCACTACAGAAAATATATCAAAATCTTCTTCTAATGTATCTCTCACAATAACAGTAAATGCAGTATCTGTTCCTGTATTTTGAAATCTTATTAAATATTCCATTTGCTGATTAGGCAAAATAAGATGCTCTTCTGTAATTCCTAAAGGATAACCGGTTTTATCATTTGGATCATAACTTGCAGTTATAAGTCCACAATAAATATCTACATCTGGATTCATGTCATCTAAAGAAAAATTATTCACTTGACTTGGCGTTGTAGCTCCTCCACAATTTTCTATTGTAGCATTAGGATTAGAGTTCCCAGGATGCAAAGGATGTTGAGGAACAGATAAATTCCAAGAACTCCCCTCCCCTGAAAAAGTAAAAATAATCGTTTCTTGTCCTTCTAATTGTATAGAATCTAACCATACTAATTCTCCATCATTATAAACAATAACAGGATGAAAACAAGTCATATCTCCAATTCCCATATCGCCTGTATTGGTAATCTCAAAAACTATAGAATCTCCTTGACAATAGCCTTCTACGGCTAAACTAGAGTTATCCCAATCAGTCGTACATGGATTTACAGTTAATGGAAAAGGGTTAGGAATGACATCTAAATAACAAGAATCATTTGTTATTAATTCTGCTGACATACAAGCTGTTTCTCCTAATGCTGCATAACAACTAATATCTGCTCCTATAGAAAAATGCATACATTCTCCTGGATTTAATGTATCTATTTCAAATTGAAATGTATTATTTCCTAAATCTACAAAAGGAATTGAGGCATTAATAACAGTAATAATAGTATCTAAAGAGACCAGAGCATAACTATCTTCTAGAGTTGCTGTAGCTATATTATGATTACAAACTTCTACATATATTTTTTGATTGGTAAAACAAGGTCGAATAAATGGCATGTGAATACTTACATTGGGTTCTATACAGGGCTCTGTTGAATATAAACCAAAGGAAGAGAAAGACAATTCATTGGGTGCAACTGTAAAAGTTTGTGTAACAGAACAATTCGTTGTCCATGTTCCTGAAGTATCAATTGTAATAGTGTATGTTCCTGCTTCTAAAGCATCTAAATACCAACCGCCGTTTTCATCAGATTGAACAAGAATACCCCCTGGTTGTATAATGGCAAATTTATTAGATGTTCCTATTTCTTCATTATCTATAATGCAATCGGAATTCAAATCATTATAAATATTTCCAACAACTCCTTGAAAAGAAAATACTCTTACTTGTCCTACATTATCTAATCCATTATTATCATAATTTTTAGCTCCTACAGCTAAGCGAATTTCATTACCTATATTTGTAATAGAGATGGAATGAATATCTGCAACTTTATCTCCAGCAGCTTCTCCATCAATGTCTTCTCCTACTTTTACCCAAGAAGTACCATTCCAAGCAAAAATTCTTACATGACCTGCATCTGTTCCATTATCATCATTATAAGGAGTCCCTATGGCAATAACATTTCCATTAGGAGACATTGAAACAGACCAGCCAGATAAATCATCCTGTACTTCTCCATTAATACTTTGTCCTTTTTGTATCCAATTAGTTCCATCAAATTGATACACTCTTGTTTGTCCTGATGAAATTCCATTTCCATCATTCGAAATTGCTCCTAATACTATTGTATTTCCATCATCTGAAATGGATACCGCCCATCCACATTGTTCGCTTTCTTCTATACCTTCAATTGTTTGCCCTAATTGAATCCAAGAAACGCCATCCCATTCATATATTTTTACATGTCCATCCGCCGAATTAATTCCATTGTGATATGGAGAGCCAATAATCACTCGATTTC
The DNA here is from genome assembly GCA_020630895.1 of Saprospiraceae bacterium. Taxonomy (GTDB): domain Bacteria; phylum Bacteroidota; class Bacteroidia; order Chitinophagales; family Saprospiraceae; genus JAHDCE01. The sequence continues at coordinate 172 of JAHDII010000029.1, read as the reverse complement.
CATCATTAGATAAAGACAAAGAACTTCCAAAAAAATCATTGGTAGTTTCTCCATCTAAATCTTGCCCTAACTGAACCCAAGAAGTACCATTCCATTCATAAATTCGAACATGCCCCGAAGAAGAACCATTTCCATCATTATCTGTAGCGCTGATTGCTACTCGATTTCCATC
>JAHDII010000344.1 GCA_020630895.1 Saprospiraceae bacterium | reverse complement strand
AAAGTTTTTAAAGGAAATATTGTTGATGTAGAAATTTCATATAAACTTTTTGGTAAGTATGTAATTCCTCTTAGAGCTATTATTAAAACGACAGTAAAAGCATCTATAGAAGATAAAGAAGCTGCTAAAGAACAAGGAAAAACATCACCAGATCTTACGCATAGTAGAATTGTAAAAGAAGGAGATACTTTGCCTTTAATGACCTATAGAATTTATGGTGATTCTAAATATTATTTAGAAGTAGCCAAGGCGAATAAATTAAGTAATTTTAGAAAACTAAAAGTAGGGACAACTATTTATTTCCCTTCTATAGAAAAATAATCAATGCCAACAAATCCTACCATACCAACACCTAAAAGTACAGATGTAGTTTCATTTACTATTAAAATAAATGGAGAACCTATTCCTGTATCTATTAATGTTTTGAGTATAGATGTATGGAATGAAATGAATAGAATTCCTAAAGCTAAAATTATTGTAGCTGATGGAGATTCTGCCAAAGAAGATTTTGAGTGGAGTAATAATGAGATTTTTCAATTAGGAAATTTAATAACAATTTCTTTAGGATACCATTCTGAAGAAAAAGATGTTTTTAAAGGAATTATTATAGGACAAAAAATTAAAGTAAGAAAAGATGTAGGAAATAAATTAATTATTGAATGTAAAGATGAATATTGTAAATTAACTCAAATTCCTAGATCTAAATATTTTTATGAAGTTAAAGATTCTGATGTTATAGAAGAAATTATTGATCAGTACCAACTCAATAAAAATATTGAAGCAACAGAATATGAACATCCTGAAATTGTACAGTATAATTGTACTGACTGGGATTTTATTATGTTGAGAACAGAAGGAACAGGAAAACTTGCAGCTATTGATAATGGTGAATTAATGATTCAAAAACCTGATTTTGGAGCAGAAGAATTATTTGATGTGACTTATGGTTCTTCTTTGTTGGAGTTTGATTTAGAAGTGAATGCTCATTATCAGCCTAATACTATTAAAAGTAATACTTGGGATTATACTACACAAGAATTGCTAGAAATAGAAGCGAATGAGCCCGGTTTTGATGCTGGAGGAGATTTAAAAATAAGTGATTTAGCCGAAGTATATAATAAAGATCCTTTTTTGCTTCAGTTAGGAGAATATATGGAAGAATCTAGTTTGCAAAGTATGAGTGATGCTCAATTGATGAGAGCTAGACTTGCAAAAATTAGAGGGCGATTACAATTTCAAGGTAATGCTGATGTTAAACCATTTAGTCTTTTGAAATTAAATGGTGTAGGAGAACATTTTAATGGAAAAATAATGGTTTCAGGAGTAAGACATCGCGTAATCAATGGAAATTGGTTTACAGATGTTGATTTTGGTTTGGATCCTACTCCTTTTGCTAAGCAATTTGAAATCAATATGAATCCACAACAGCAAATGCCTTCTATTTCTGGTTTACAGACAGCTGTTGTAACACAATTAGAAGAAGATCCTAATGGAGAATTTAGAATAAAAGTAAGATTACCCGCCATCAATTTAGATGAAGATGGTATTTGGGCTAGGGTAGCTTCAATTGATGCAGGAGATAGTAGAGGGATTTATTTTAGACCTGAAATAGATGATGAGGTGGTGATTGGATTTATTAATAATAATCCTAAAAACCCAATTGTGTTAGGCTGTCTTCATAGTAGTGCCAAACCAAGTCCTATAGAACCTTCTGATGATAATCATGAAAAAGGAATTATTACTAGAAGTGAAAATAAAATATTAATTAATGATGATACTAATACTATTTCAATAGAAACACCTGCAGGGAAAAAGATAATCTTAGATGAAGATAGTGGTGATTTATCGTTAGAAGATGATAATGGAAATAAAATAGTTTTAAATACTGATGGAATCACTATTGAAAGTGGAGGAGATATTAATATAGAAACTAGTGGAGACATTAATATTAAAGGAATGAATATAGCGAATGAAGCTAATAGTAATTTTACAGCAGATGGAAAAGCAGGAGCAGAAGTAACAACCAATGGAACAGCAGTTTTAAAAGGTTCAATTGTACAAATAAATTAATTATATGAGTTTTGCAGCAAGAGTTGGAGATATGCATACTTGTCCTATGGTAACAGGGGTTGTTCCTCATGTTGGAGGACCTTGTCTTCCTGCAGGAGAACCTACTGTAATGATAGGAGGGATGCCTGCAATTAGAGTAGGGGATATGTTGTTATGTACAGGTCCTCCAGATACTGTAGTTATGGGTTCTACTTCTGTTTTTATAGGAGGAATGCCAGCTGCTAGAATGGGTGATTCTACAGCTCATGGAGGAGTAATTGTTCAAGGTTGTCCAACAGTAATAATAGGATAAATAATATGAGTATTTCAAGAAAATTCTTAGGAAGAGGTTGGAGTTTTCCTCCCAAATTTGATAAAAACGAGAAAACAGTTGTTATGTATGAAGAAGAAGAAGATATACATAGCAGTATTTTTGTCATTCTATCAACTCGCTTGGGAGAAAGAATCATGCGACCAGAATTTGGAACAAATCTAGAAGAATTAATCTTTAATAATCTAACAGGAATATTAAAAACTAAAGTGGCTGAATCGATTAAAACATCAATTATTTTACATGAGCCTAGGGTTAAAGTTATTGATGTAGATATTTCAGAATCTAATTCAAATGAAGGCTTTTTTATTGTAAAATTAGATTATATCATAAGAGCCACTAATTCTAGATTTAATGAAGTATATTTTGAACTAGATAAAGGCGTATTAAAAGTTTCAAATTAATTAAAATAAAAACTAATAAACAATATTATAATGCCCGTTAACCAAGAAAATAAGCATCCTTTAAGAAGAGATGGATTAAGCCAAACCCAACGGTTTTTAGATGCTTTAGATCCATCATATTCTAAAATAGATGATTTATCATTTAAAGATTGGTTACAATTTGCCTATGAATTTGCAAAAGAAATTTCTTTCTTTCCCGATCAAGCACCATTTGTTGCTGATGGAGATTGGACGGTTTTCTTTAATAGAAAT
>JAHDII010000343.1 GCA_020630895.1 Saprospiraceae bacterium | reverse complement strand
CAATTCAACAATTCAACAATTCAACAATTTAGCAATTTAGCAATTTAGCAATTTAAAAAAATTTGGGCAATAACAAAAAATAGAACTTGGGAGAATTTAAAAGAAAAATTTGATTGGATACGAGATATGGAAGATGTACCACAAGATCCTATTTTTCATGCAGAAGGAAATGTAGCAATACATACTCAAATGGTAATTGAAGAATTATTTAATTTATCTGAATTTCAAGAATTAGATGAACAAGAAAAAGAAATTTTATTTGCTGCCGCTCTTTTACATGATGTAGAAAAAAGAAGCACTACAGAAATAAATGAACAAGGACAAATTCGTTCTCCTCGTCATGCAAAAAAAGGAGAATTGACATCAAGAAATATTTTATATAAAAATATTCAAACGCCATTTTTAATTCGAGAAACAATTTGCAAATTGGTTAGATATCATGGTTTACCTATTTGGATTTTTCAGAAAAAAGATCCTTTAAAAGAATTAATTAAATGTAGTTATGAAGTTAATACTTTTTTATTATACATTTTAGCTAAAGCAGATATTTTAGGAAGAATTTCTGAAGGGCAAAATGATTTTTTAGAACGCATTGAATTATTTAAAGAATATTGTATAGAACAAAATTGTTGGGGACAAACAAAATCTTTTGAAAATAATTTATCTCGATTTATTTATTTTCATAAAGAAAGTTCTTCTATTAATTATGTTCCTTTTGATGATTATCTTTTTGAAGTTATTATGATGTGTGGTTTACCTGGAAGTGGAAAAGACACCTATATTAAAAATCATTTTTCACTACCTATTATTTCTTTAGATGAAATTAGAAAAGAATTAAAAATTTCTCCAGGAGATTCTAAAGCACAAGGAAAAGTAGCACAAGTAGCCAAAGAAAGAATGAAAATATTTTTAAGAAAAAAAGAATCTTTTATTTTAAATGCTACTAATTTGACAAAAGAATTAAGATTGAAAAATATTAATTTATTTACAACATATAAAGCTAAAACAAAAATAATTTATGTAGAAACACCTTATAAAAAATTATTACAACAAAATAAAAAAAGAGAAGAAGTAGTTCCTATCAATGTTATTCATAGATTCATACAAAAAATAGAAATTCCCTCAATGACAGAAGCTTGTAAGGTGGAATATATCTACGAATAGAAAATTAAATTTTTAATAATTTTCCTCGCCATTTATTTTCATTTGCTTTTACCTCATAAATTAAAACACCAGGACTAAATTTTGATGCATCAATTCTAATTCGTTCAGGAGAATAGATATTATTTTTACTCTGATACATTAATTGCCCATTAGAATTCCAAATTTTTATATCATACGAATTTACCGAAGGAGGAATAAGCATATAAAAAATATCTTTAGAAGGATTAGGATGAACAACTAAAGGATCTTCTGTTGTGTCAAAAAATGTTTCTGATAAAGCAGCATTGACCGCAACCAAAGCATCAATTCGACCATATCCAAAAAAATTGTTAGGGATCATTTCATTATTAATACCTCCACATTCATGATTAAATTGATATATGGGTACAGCCGTTCTTTCTAAAATAGATTCTATCCGTTCTACCCAACCTGCTAGAGAAGGATTAGCAGAAATCATTAAGGCAACTACCCCTGCTACATGTGGTCCAGCCATACTTGTTCCAGAAAAAGAGGCATATCCATCATTCAAAATAGCCGATTTAACATTCACTCCAGGAGCAGAAACATTGGGTTTTATCCGATAACTTCCATCTACTGTAACAGGACCTCTACTGCTAAAACTAGCTAAAGAATCTTGTATATCTGTCGCTCCAATAGAAAAACTACTCTCAAAAATAGCTGCAGGAGTATTTACTGTTTCACAATTAGATCCTCTATTTCCTGCGGAAACGACGACCACTACTCCAGAAGCTTTTAAATGATTAACGACCGTTTCCATCATATAAAAATTATCGGGATTACAGCCTTCAATTTCAGGGCATGACCAAGAATTTGCTATCACATGAGGAGCTTTTGAAACATCTGGATTATTTCCTTGCAAATCAGTTGGAGCTAAAAACCATTCAAAACATTCGATATAAGAAGAAGGACGTCCCCAGCCTCTTTCCATATTTCTACAAGCGATCCATTTTGCCTGAGGAGCTACACCAATTTGCTCATCTGCTGTTTCTCCAATCATTGTTCCCATAGTATGCGTACCATGTCCATTATCATCGCAAGGTTCTAGTACATCAAGTCCACAAGGGTTATAAGTCGTATCATTTAATGGACTAAATTCATGGATAGCATCATGCCAATTATAATTATGATTGGCTATGGTTCCATCCCAGCCTCTATATTGAGATTGAAGAGCAGGATGCATCCAGTCATAGCCTGTATCTTGCCCTGCAACAACTACATTTTGTCCTTTATATCCTAAATCCCATACTTTATCTGCATTAATTTGCTGAATACCCCATTCTATATTTCTAGAATGAGAAGAAGTTCCTCTATCATTTATTTCAAAAGAGGTTAAAGGAATTAAATTATTATTAGAAATGAAATCTATTTCTTCTTGTTGATTCAAATATTCTATGAGTTGAGAAGTCGCATCTTGAATTCTAATCGCATTAATAATATGATATGAAGTATAGGTAAATTGATTTTGAATAAGGTATGATATAATAGATTTTTGTTCTTTATGGGCTAATTCCAAAGTGGCATTATAAACATATTTTCCTTTATCAAATTTAGTAGGATATAATTTATATTGAGAGATATCTGCTTGTTGTTTGAATACCACTAAAATATCTTGTAAATCATTATCATTTTGAGTGCTAGATGCTCCAGTAAAAATGATAAAAGTTAAAGCTAGAATAATAAATTGAAAAGCTTTCATTACAGATATTAAAATTTGATTTGAATTCTCTTAAATAAGAAAAGAGTCATTCAATGGGCATTGAATAACTCTTTGCAATGGTTTGTAGGTCTAAACTATTATAAATATAATATAAATTACAACTAACATGCTTATTCATAAACAATGATTTGTGACATGATAAAATCAAATAAAAACATTAAATATTAATATATTTCAAC
>JAHDII010000342.1 GCA_020630895.1 Saprospiraceae bacterium | reverse complement strand
ATAATTCACCTTCGTTATAAAAGTAATAATAAGTAGGACCTGGATTGCCATCTACTATTACATGATAAATAGTGGCAAATTTCCAGCCCATTAAACTGTATCCAGTAAACATACTTTCTTCTTTACTAATACTTTCTTCTGGTTTAAAATAATTATATTCTCGCTGATACATCTTATACAAGTAAGGCGTGGTTTTCTCCTTCTGTTGTGGATTTTTTTTTTCTAGGAAATAAGTATTTAAAATAGTATCAATTAATATCCAACCTTTTTGTCCCCACAGATTTAAAAAATCAATATTTATTTGAGGTGATAAAACGCCCCATTTATTGGTTTTCATTTTTTCAATTTTGTATTCATATATTTCTTTATGTTTAGCATCAATTTCTTTTTCTAAATAAAAAAATTGTAAATGTACTCTTTTCAATCTCCAACCTTGTTTCGCTAATTGATTTAAGAATGCTGCATTTTTTTCAAGATCAAATTGTCCCCACTTACTCAACTTCATTTTTTCGATCTTGTATTCATATTTTTCCATAATACAAAAATAGTAGATTTATAGATTATCTTAAAAACGATTTCAAAAACTTATCTTATTCAAATTTATATTTTTTAAATCGGTTTTAGATATTATCTCATAAAAAAGAATACTTTTGCATCTCTATTTCGTCTAAAGTTAGACAAAGTAAAGTATTTAAAATCAATCATTCATTCTTAATGGACGTATTACTAATACAATCTCTGATTTTTGTTGTTGCCCTAGGAGCTTTATTAAAAGCATCAGATTGGTTTGTTGATTCTGCCGAAAAGATTGGGCTTTCTTTAGGGATTTCTCCCTTTGTTATTGGTGTTACAATTGTAGCTTTTGGTACTTCTTTACCCGAATTAGCTTCTTCTATTGTTGCTGTATTACAAGACGATTCAAAAATTGTATTAGGAAATGTAGTAGGTTCTAATATTACTAATATTGTATTGGTATTAGGATTAGTAGCCTTTGTTTCTAAACGAGTGCCTGTTGATTTTAAGAATATGGATCTTACTTTATTAATAGGATCTGCCTTTTTTCTTTGGTTTGCTTTATATGAAGGTGGTGGTGGAGAACCCAAGTTTGAACTATGGGAAGCTATTATTTTCTTAGTTTGTTTAGTGATGTTTTTAGTCAATACTTTTTCTGGTAATGATGGAAAAAATGAAGACAATCCTAAAGCAACATGGAAAGATTATGGGCTTCTTATTTTAGCAGGAGCAGGGGTTTGGCTAGGAGCAAAATTTACTATTGATGCCATTCAAATTGTTTGTGCAGAATATGATATAAGTTCTGGGTTTATTGCTCAAACGGTGGTGGCTTTGGGTACATCATTACCAGAAGTAGTGGTAAGTCTTACTGCTGCAAAGAAAGGACAATCTGGAATGGCTGTAGGAAACGTCATTGGTTCTAATGTATTTAATACTTATGCTGTAATGGGTATTGCTCGTTTATTTGGAGATTTAACAGTAGAAAGTAGTATCATGTCTTTTTCTCTTCCTCTAATGTTATTTCTTACCTTATTTTTAGCATTTATGACTTTAACCTCTAGAATTACTCGTTGGGAAGGAGGTTTATTATTAATCTTTTATTTATTCTTTTTAGTCCGTTCTGTTATGATGTTATAATTGCGATGTAATTATAGAATTCTTCATTAATTAAAAAAGGAGCTTTTTATACTTTCTTTGTTCTTTTGTCTTGAAACAAAAGAACAAAAAGTTCAAGACGGTATTCAATTTTTAACGTGAAAAAAGTTTGACCTTTTTTATTCTTCCATTTTATTTTTTGATAAAAATATCTTTTATCATTCGCATTTCTAATAATTGTAACACTTGTGCTAAAGGAAATGCTATTATTCCTCCTATGAGGATTTGAAAAAACCAATGGATTTCTATTAAAGGAATTAAATATTGAAAGGAAGCCCATAATAATATTCCAAAAAGAAATACTTGGACAAATAAAGTAAAAGGAAGTTGAAGTTGTAATTTTTTATTAGAATAAATAACATGAGCGATAGCCGCTAAACTTTGTGTAATTAAGGTCGCATAAACGGCTCCTAATGCTTGATATTTAGGAATTAAAAAAAGGTTTAAAATAATATTAAAAAAGATTCCTATCCCTCCTATAATATTTAATGTTTTTAAATTGGCATTGGCATTCATTAATGTATTAAATACATAACTAGATGCTACAGGAATAAAAGAAAAAATTAATAAACTTAAAATTAAACCTACATACGCAGCAGGATAATTTTTAAAAATTAAAGCTATAATTTCTTCGCCATAAGCAGCGATACTTATGGCAATAGAAATAGAAATAAACATAATCAACTTGAATCCTGTAATAGCTAATTTTCGAATAGTTTTGGTATTTTTTTCTTGTATTAATTTGGCAAACATGGGTAATAATTGGCTTGCCATTAAAACACCAAACATATTCGCCATGTCTAAAAAACGGTAAGCGGCTGCGTAATATCCTGTTTCTGTATTTCCATTATTAGGCAATAATTCTTTTATCATAACGGCATCTGTACGAGTATAAATTGTTGTTAATAAAACTAATAATGCATAAGGATATCCTTCTTTTATAATTTGAATCATTAATTGTTTATCTAACAAAAAACGATTCCATTTTGAATATTTTATAACAGCAAAAAAGCTACAAATAGACGCGATCAATAAAGAAAAAATTTGTGCATAAATAAATTGTTCTATACTAAAATTTTGCACGAAAGAAGTATATAATAATACACCACAAATTATGATTAATAAAACTCTATTAATAATAGATAAAATGGCATCTAGTTTGAATAAATGTAAAGCAGCAATATTAGAACGTAAATATTCGGTAAGGGAATTTAAAAAATGAATAATTCCTAATAAAAACAACCAATATAATTCTTGAGGAGAATAATTTAAAATAATCGCTCCAATAAAAACAATCATTAAATATATGATGCCTAAAATGAATTTAGTAATAATAAAATTAGGCAATATTTTTTGTAAAATGGAATGATCTTGTGCTACAATTCTAGTATTATACTGTATAAGTCCAAGGTCT
>JAHDII010000341.1 GCA_020630895.1 Saprospiraceae bacterium | reverse complement strand
TTATGTTTAATCATATTAATGCCCAAACATTAATTGAATATTCTCCTTTAGAAGAATATTCTCAAGAAGAGCTTCAAGATTTATTGGAAGACCAAGGAATACCTTCATTCTTATTACCTATTTTTCATGATGTAGAAGCTTATAGAATGACCTATAATACACCTAATGCTCAAGGAACAGGAATGACTATAGCTTCTGGAGCCGTTGTTTTTCCAAAAGGATACTTTTGTGGACTTCCTATGGTGTGTTATGATCATGGTACTACATCTTTACGAGATGCAGTACCCTCAAAAGGATCTAATGAATTACTATTAGGTTTGCTTTGGGCAGGGAGAGGCTATGCTGTAGCTCTTCCAGATTATTTAGGTATGGGAGATTCGCCAGGTGTACATCCTTATGTTCATGCTAAATCTCAAGCGACTGCTTCTATTGATAATTTAAGGGCTATGAAAGAATTAGCAGCTATTTTGAATATTTCTTTGGATGATCAATTATTTGTTTTTGGATATTCTCAAGGGGGACATGCTGCTTTAGCAACTTGTAAAGAAATACAAGAAAATGTTCCAACAGAATTTGATTTAGCACGATGTATTCCTATGTCGGGACCTTATGATTTAGCAGGGGCTCAAACAGATTTTGTAAATTCAGGACAACCTTATGCAACACCAGGATATTTACCTTACATATTTTTAGGGTATCATGATGTATATGGTAATTTATATCAAAATGATTTAAGTGAAGCTTTAGCTTCTCCATATGATCAAATTTTACCACCTCTTTTTGATGGTACTCATGGGATGTGGGAAATTAATAATGTTTGTACACCTATACCCACAGATATGGTGAATCCAACCTATCAAGCAGATTTTGATACCAATCCCAATAATCCTTTTAGAGTAGCTTTGGAGGATAATAGTTTAATTCACTTTACTCCGGAGTTTTCTTTAAGAATGTTGTATTGTACAGAAGATGAGCAAGTGTATTATAGAAATGCAGAAATTGCTAGGGATACATTTCATCTTAGAGGGGCTCCAGATGTAGCAGCAATTAATTTTGGAGAATACGATCATGGAGGTTGTTTTCAATTTTGTATGTTATATGGTATTCGTTCAATGGATAGTCTTAAAACAGGAACAGAAATTTTATTAGATGCTTTTTCTGTTCCAGAAACAAGTGTAGGAACTATGGATGGAGAAATTCATTTAGTAGCAAATTCGAGTGCAGGTGCATTAACTTATTCTTGGAGTACTGGTGCAACAACAGAAGATATATCTAGTGTAGGTTCAGGAACATATACCGTTACTGTAACTACTTCAGAAGGTTGTGAATCTTCTTTTGAGTTTGAATTTGAACAATTAACTTCTAATGAAACCATTGAAGTTTTAGATTTAGAAATGTACCCCAATCCAAGTACAGATGTTGTAAGAATTAATTTACCTGTTTTAGCTAATTATGAAATTAATATAGTAGATGTAAAAGGAAAAAATATTTATTCAAACCAGTTTGTAGCAAATGGAAATCAACTTATTAATATTTCAGATTTTGCTAGTGGGATGTATTTCATTTCATTAAAAAATAAGGATAATAGTATTTTATATTCTGGAAAGATTATCAAAAAATAAATTAAAAAATATAAGCATTAGAAAAAGTTGTAGAATTTTCTACAACTTTTTTTAATAGTTTGATTGAGTACTTGAATCAAAAATACAGAATGAATAAAATTAATAAAATTAGTTTTTTTCTAATTTTAAGTATTTCTTTTTTTACTATTATTTATAAGGCAATATTCCTTCCTGTTACTCATGATGAATTAGCAACAGCGGTTCATTATTCACAATGTACAGTTTGGGAAATTATTAATTTTCCTAATAATATTCCAAGCAATCATATTTTAAATTCTTTACTCGTTAAATGCACTACTTTTTTATTGGGTAACGAACAATGGTCTATTAGAATTCCATCTATATTCTCCTTTTTTATTTTTTCTTTTGGAATTTATAAAATATTAAAAATATCATTTAAAAAAGATAGTTATTTTATAATTCCAAGCACAATGTTATTTATTGGAAATGCATATCTTTTGGATTTTTTTAGCCTTTCTAGAGGTTATGCATTATCCTCATCATTTATTTTACTTTCTTCTAGTTTTTTAATAGAAGGAATTAAAAATGATAGCAATAAAAAAATGTGGTTGGCTTGGATAAGTGGAGTTTTAGCTAGTTATGCCAATTTTTCATCTCTTGTTTTTTTTGCAGCAATGACATTATTTATTGCATTATTCTTTTTCATAAAATATAAAAATCAATTACGCATTTTATTCATTCAGTGGAGTAAATTAATATTGGCTTGCTTGGCTTATTTTGTTTTAATTTATACTCCTATTCAAAAAATGACTTCTACCAATCAGTTTCATTTTTGGAGTTCAAATAGTTTTTTTAAAGATACTATTATTTCTTCCGTAATTCATTGGCGATATGATGTAAGTTTTATAATTAATTTACAAATAGAATTTATTGCACAAGGAATTGTTGCTTTATTTTTTATTGCAGGATTATTAGTATTGATTCGATGGGTTCGTGAAAAAAATATCATTCATAATTTAAAAAATATACAAACCATTACTTTTTTAATTTTAGCACTCACCGTAATGGTAAGTGTGTTACAAAGTAATATTTTGAAAACCCCATATTTAGAAGGAAGAACAGCCTTGTTTTTTTATCCTTTATTTTGTTTAATGTGTGTTGGATTATTTACTTTATTGGATAATGATAGATTAAAAAAGGGAAAAATAATTATTGCCATACTAATATTTGGTTTAATCGCTCAACATTTATATTTTTCTTTTACACCTTATTCTTTCAAAGAATGGTCTTATGATCGCTATACACTTCAAGTATTAGATGAATTAAAAAAAGAAGCAAAAACAGAAACAGATACTATTTCATTAAAAACATTTTGGAAATTTCATCCGTCATTTAATTATTATAAAACAACAGGAAAAACGCCTTGGTTAGAACTTCAAACAACAGGAATGGAAATTGATGTCCATACAAATGCAGATTATTATTATTTAGATATTAATGAATTCAATACTTATTTAGATACTAC
>JAHDII010000028.1:13612-19377 GCA_020630895.1 Saprospiraceae bacterium | reverse complement strand
ATATGATAAAATCTATAAAGAAAAAAATAATAAATTTAGAGTTAAAAAAGATAACTTATATGGCTTCTTTAATGATAAAGGAAAACAAATTATTGATTTTCAATTTGAAGCAGTTCAAGATTTTAAAAATAATTTTGCTCCTGCAAAAAAAGAGGGAAAATATGGTTTTATTAATGAACAAGGAAAATGGGTTTTAGAACCTACATATGATAATCTTTGGGATGGAAATAATTCTTTTTGGTGTGTTGAAAAAGATGGAAAATATGGTATCGCAAATCAAAAAGGAGAACTCATTACAGAATTGAAATATCAGCAAATATATTCATTTTCTGATGGCTTAGCAGGTTTTCAAATTAATGATAGGTGGGGCTATTTAAATGAACAAGGAGAAGAAATCATTCCAGCAGCTTATCCCTTAATTTGGGCACATAAAAATGGAATGGCAAGAGTAGCATCTTATCAAGGAATTTATTTTATAGATAAAGAAGGCGATAAAGTTTTAGTTCCTCAAAAAAGAGATATTCGCGATTTTTCTGAAGGTTTAGCCTTGTATCAAGAATAAAAATATGAAAGCTTTAATATTAGTAGATATTCAAAATGATTTTTGTCCTGGAGGAGCTTTAGCTGTTGAAAATGGCCATCAAATTATACCCATAGCCAATCAGTTAATGGAACATTTTGACCTCATTATTGCTACACAAGATTGGCACCCAGCCAATCATGGAAGTTTTGCAGCAAATCATCCTTGGAGAAAACCAGGACAAATCATTGAACTCAACGGCTTAGAACAAATTCTTTGGCCCATGCACTGTATTCAAGATAGCTTTGGAGCAGAATTAGTAGCAGAATTAAAACAAGAAAAAATTGATGCAATATTTTATAAAGGAACAGATGTAGGAATAGATAGTTATAGTGGTTTTTTTGATAATGGAAGAAAAAAATCTACAGGTTTATCGGATTATCTTAAAGAGAAGAATGTTGAAGAAGTTTATATTATTGGTTTAGCAACGGATTATTGTGTTAAATTTACAGCTTTAGATGCCATAGACTTAGGTTTTACCACTTTTTTAATTGAAGATGCGACTAAAGGAGTAAATTTGAGTCCTAATGATGTAGAACATTCAATACAAGAAATGAGAAACTCAGGGGTGCAAATTATACAATCCGAACAAATTTTATAAAATATTAAATGCTACAATTTATAGACATTGGCTTTTTGCCTATCACCATTTGGGATGTCCTCGATATTTTTATTGTAGGATATTTAATTTATAGAGTCTATAAATTATTAAGAGGTTCTATTGCCTTTAATATTTTTATTGGTGTAGTCGCTTTATATGTCGTTTGGTGGTTAGTTCGAGCCCTCAATATGGATTTACTGGCTTCTATATTAAATCAGTTTGTGAATGTAGGGGTATTAATGATTATTATTATTTTTCAGCCAGAGGTACGACGATTTTTACTCTTTGTAGGAAGCACAACATTAAAAGGAAGAACAGATTTTTTTAATAAACTCTTCAACCATGAAAATGATAATACTTCTACTTATAAAATGATTCATGAAATTCAGATGGCTGCATTTAATTTGAGCAAAACTAAAACAGGTGCTTTAATTGTTTTTTCTACTCATGCTAATGTAGAAGGATTTGCCAATTCAGGTGTTGAAATAGATGCCAAAGTAACAGCCCCCTTGATACAAAGTATTTTTTTTAAAGATTCTCCTTTACATGATGGAGCAGTTGTTATTTCTAATAATAAAATTAAAGTAGCTGGAGCAGTGCTTCCCGTTTCTGGAAATATTAATTTGCCCAAAGGTTTAGGGCTAAGACATCGAGCAGGACTTTCTACAGCTATAGATTCTGATGTTGTTACCTTAATCATCTCTGAAGAAACTGGAAAAATATCTATTGCTAGAGATGGCGAATTATTACATCTAAAAGACACCTTTGAACTCGAAAACAAATTAAAATTCTACCTTGCTCCCAAAGAAGAAAATACACTTCCCTAATTTTTAATTATCATTTCTTTGAAATGTTAATTAATATAATTCTAACATAATATAATCCTAAAAGTGAAAATGGATTAGTAATTTTGTAGTACTAATACCTCCCTTTAGATATTTTTAGATATTCATATATTACTGAATCACTTTTAAACAAAACTCATGAATAAAATTCTATCCTTTTTTATTATTCTTTTAATCTTTTCGATTGATACTATTGCAACACCTATTACTGAAACATTTGATGGATGGACAGATGGTACTTACGGAACTATTTCAACTTATACAGATGGAGCAGGTGGAATGTGGGAAACCAACAATTCTATTTGTGATCCTCTGAATGCTCGTTCAGGAAATGTCATTCGTTTCAATGATGATTCAGGAAGCAATGAATACTTATTATACAAAGGAATTGATGGAAATGGAAAAGATGGAGGAATAGGCACTTTTTCCTTTTGGTATAGACATTGGGATGGCAATGTTCCTACTGAACCTGTTCAATTTCAAGTACAATACAATCAAGGTGGTGCTGGTTGGATGGATATTGGAACTGTCATTGATGTTACCAGTACAACTTACGCTCAATTTTCTCAAACTGTAAATCTTTCTGGAGATGATATTCTATTTAGAATTATTTCTATTGATGATAAAGAACGCTTATTAATTGATGATATGTCTGTAACAGATTATGTGGTTTCTTCTCCTCCTGTAATTACATCTTCTTTAACAGATTCTGGAGATTGCAACACTTCATATTCTTACCAAATTGTAGCTACAAATTCACCAACAGGATATACTGCTACAGGATTACCAACAGGTTTAAATATCAATACTTCTACAGGAGAAATTACTGGCATTCCTACTTCTACAGGTCTTCATAATGTTACAATAACGGCCTCTAATGCATCAGGAACAGATACAGAAATTTTAGCTCTTACAATAAATGCGGCAACACCTACCGTTAGCCTTCAAGTAGCATTAGCAAACGTTACAGAAAATGGAATATCTTATACAATATCTGTAGATGGCTTAGATTGTGCTACATCTTCTTATTCTGTAGAACTCAGTGTTACAGGAGGAACAGCACCTGGAGGAGATTATACTTTTACTTCTCCTACAACACTTTCTTTTACTGGTTCTGAAACGAAAACGGCTACAGTAACAATTATAGATAATGCTCTTATTGATGGAGATAGAACTATTGAATTTTCTTTAGGAAATCCAAGTGGAGCCAATTTAGGAACTATTACAAATCTAATACTTACCATTCAAGATGATGAAGTTGTTCCTTTTACTTATATGGCTGGAGATTGGAGAACAAAACAAGCAACGGGTCTAACTTATAATAGTACTGCGAATTGGGAAAGTTATGATGGAACAACATGGACAGCAGAATCTCTAGCTCCTGAAAATTGTGCTTGTAGTCCTTCAAGAATTATTATTGAACATTATACTCATGGAGGTGGAAATTCTAACACTACTTCTATAACAACTCCTTTCAATTCTGACTTTATTATTAGAAGCGGAGGGGAATTAAATTTTTTAGATAATGCTGCCAATCCTATAGATTTTAATACTGCTGGTAATTCTATTACTGTTTTAGATGGTGGAATTTTAAATGTTCAAGGAGATGTTCATCTTCCTACAGGTACATTTTTAGTTGTTGAAAGTGGTGGTAAAATTATTATGGATCAAAATACAATTAGTTTAAATCATCCTATTTTTGGAGGAATAGAAGATTTTCAAGAAGAAAGTATTTATGAAATTTTAGATTATGATTGGACTTCTTCTAATTTGAATAGACGATTATTAGATTTGAATGCAACTTATACCATTTCTCAAAATACAAGTGGACAAGGATATTATTTTGGCAATGTAATTATTAATGCAACACCTACTAATAATTTAACGCTGTTTGGAGGAAATACTTCTGTTAATTTAATTCAAAACAATTTAGATATTACTAATAATGGAGCAGAACCTATTGTTTTTTCAGGAAATGCAAATGGTCCAGAAATTATAGTAGGAGGCAATGTAACCCTACATGTAGGTATTCTTTCTTTTGGTACTCAATTTGGTTCGGGTTCATCTACTCAAGTGATTCGAATTTCAGGAAACTTAAATACAAATGGAACAGCTACTTTAAGAGAATTAAATTCTGGGACAAGTGTTTCTACAGAAGTATATGTTGAAGGAGATGTCACCATTTCTGGAGGGGTTCTTCAAACAGCAGATGATGTTTCATTAAACAATAATGCTTTATTTATTTTTACAGGAACACAAGCACAAACATTTTCAAACGCTGGAACTGTAAATTTATATGATGTAAAAATAGATAAAACGGGAGATGTAGTTACACTTAATAATGATTTACAAATTAAAGATGAATTAATTATGAATCAAGGAAATTTTATTACACAAAATAATAAAATAATCCTAGGAGAAAGTACTACTAATTTAGGAACGCTTACTTATACTGATGGTTTTGTTGTAGGAACAATGAGAAGATATTTTAATGGGACAAATTCAGGTGTTGCTTCTGGTTTATTCCCTCTAGGAACAGCAACAAATTTGAATCGTTTTGCTCAATTAGATTATACAACAGCAGCAAGTACAGGAGGATATATGGATGCTGTTTTTGTACCTATTCCTATGGGAATTGCAGGTTTAATTATTCCAATGGCAAATTGTGGTGGTTGTGGTTTTGATGTTGAAGAAACAAGCTTTGATGGTTATTGGGAAATGACTCCTCAAAGCTCAACATTAGCAGATGGAAATTATACTTTAGCTTGTACTGGAGAATCTTTTTCTGGAATTACAGATCTAGCAGAATTAACTTTATTAAAAAGAATAGGAGCAGGAGATTGGACAGCTCCTGCAACTCATATTCCTGCTACAGGAACCATTGCTAAACCAACTGTAAGTCGTTCTGGTTTAATGGGTTGGTCTAATTTTGGTTTTGGTGGAGGTGTTCCCAATCCTTTACCTGTTGAACTCATTGATTTTAAAGCTCAAGAAATCAATCATGAAATTTTATTAACTTGGACTACTCTTTCTGAAATGAATCATAAAGAATTTATTGTAGAAAAAAGTAATAATGGAATTGATTTTTATTCTATAGATATTGTTCAAGGAAATGGAAATTCTAATGATATTCAACATTATAATTCTTGGGATAAAACGCCAAATGTAGGTATGAATTATTATAGATTACAACAAGTCGATTTTAATGGAGAATTTGAATACAGTAATATTGTTTCAATTGAAATAAAAAATAAAAAAATAAAAGTTTATCCTTCCCTTACATTTTCTAATATTACAATTCATGGAATTACAGAAAATGTAAGTATTGAAATTTATTCGAGTCTAGGAAAATTAATTCAAGTAGAAAAAACAAACCAGGATCAAGAAATAAATGTTACTCATCTTTCAAAAGGATTATATATTATTCATATTAAAAATGAAATGGGTAATTTATTATTTTCTGATAAAATTATAAAGAAATAATTTTATTACTCTTTATAAAATGTATAAACACCTAATTCTGTTTTTAAATAATAAAATCCACTAGCTAATGAATGAACATTAATTTCTATTGTATTTTCATCAGAAGAAATAATATGAATTAAAGAAGTAACATTTTGACCTAATGAATTATAAAATTGTATATTTTCTTGTATAGAAATATCACTTGTTATAAATATTTTTTCTTTACTAGGATTAGGATAAATTTGTATTTCTTTATTTTTTATATAAACGGTTT
>JAHDII010000028.1:0-13581 GCA_020630895.1 Saprospiraceae bacterium | reverse complement strand
AGAAAAAGAAGAAAGATTATCAAAATCTACTTGTTGTAAACGGTAATACGATGTTCCTTTAAAAGGATCAATATCAATAAAATTATAATTTTGAATCGTATTAGAATAATCCGAAGCAGCAGGTACAATACCAATAACGTCCCATGTTTGTAAATCTTTAGAACGAAGAACATTAAAATATTCATTATTAATTTCAGAAGCTGTTTTCCAATGAAGAACAACTTCTTCATTTTTGGCAGCAGCAGTAAAAGATAATAATTCTACAGGCAATAAAGGAGTCGCCAAAGAAATTGAACCGATTGTAATATATCTTGCACTGTTGGTTGGAATTATCGTAGAATTGATACCTGTAATAATAATTGAACCTTCAGTGATGGTAACATCTGGAGCAGCATAAATTTGAGCATTAGAAAAATCTCCATCTTCATCTACTAAGAGGCGAATATCTGTAATATCAAAATTACCCCATTCTTGCCACTCTATTTTTAAAGAAAAATCATCTATAAAATTAGTATTTGTAATTTTCCATTCTCTTTCAAATCTAGATAAAATACCTATAGGCATTTCTGTTGAATTTCCAGGATCAGGGTCATGTAATACTCCTTGATTATGTCCAATAACTACACTTGATACATCATTAGAATGAGAAGTAGTATTTAAAGAATTTTCTAGGGCTAGATTCCCTAAATAAATATATAAACTATCGTCTTGAGTTTTAGATTGTTTTTGTTGAAAATCACTTGCATCATCTCTAAAAATTCCAATAATATCATTATGATAATTAGAGTTTTCATCAGCATCCCAAATGATTTGGTTTTTTGAATTCAAATAATCTCCAGCAGCACCTCCTAAACTATTATCTAAAGTTAAACTATATTTTAAAGCGAGGTAAGATTCAATTTGTTGAATTTGAGTATTCGTTAATGCTTCATTTCCTAAATAAACAATAACTTCAGCAATAGAACCATTAGAGTATAATCCTCCTCCAGTAGAACCCAAATATAAGGTTGAATTATTCCCTGTAAGGCTAATCGCTGTATTATCGGATTTTAATATTTTTCCATCTTTTTTGATGGCTTGAAAATCGGTACTTCCATTATGAGAAATTAAAGACCAACAAGCATAATCTCCTACAGATAAACCTGAAGCAGTACTGATTCTTCCTTCTCCACTATTCATACCTGCATCCCAAAAAACATTTCCATTACTCCAAGGAAGATGAGAAGATATACTTCCTCCAACCACTCCTTCACGCAAAATAGTAGATTGATGAGGTGCCGCATCTAAACGATGTATAATAAAAATATTGATATCATTATAGGTATTAGTCTTGAGAATTCCACCTGAAAGATCAAAACGATCGTCTATACCATCCAGTAACATTATAGGATGATAATTCAACATTTCTAAATCATTATAACTTAAAGTTGCACCACCAATACTATTAGCAACTCTTCTATTTTCGCTTTGATCTGTCCATTGAATTTGACCATTATTCTGTTGCACACCTCTGTCTGTTCCTAGCCATAAAGCCAAATCTTCATATATTCCATGAGGAGCTTTGGGAGCCAAAACTGCCAAACAAAAATGATGATCATTTTCTAATAAATTACCTGATATTCCTTGAAATATAATCTTAGCCTGCCCATCATAATCTTCTGTTATAATAGATGAAGAAGCAATAGCAATTTCATCATTATAATTACCATCATGATTATTATCAATTAATAATACAACTGAATTCAAATCAGAAATATCCATACCATTGACATCAAATTCCATATCAATAGCTCCTACATCTATAGGATTTAAGCTCGTATTTATTTCACTTATAGCCCACTCTCTTTCTGTTCTATACCGAATATTAAGAGGAACATCTACTTCTTCTGTAAAAGCTAATGCTGCATTATTATGTCCCCAAATTAAAAACTCCCCATCATCGAGATCACTAGGATTATTAATTCTTACAATACCTGTTCCTCTTGAATTATCATGAAAATCTGTTGAATGGATTTGACCAATTCCGGCAACATCAAAATCAAAATCTCCATTCGCTATATCATCTTTATTATATAAATCATTACTAATAGCAATACTCCCATATTTAGCACTTAAATAATTATCAATAATTATTTTTTGACTTTGATTGATATCTTTAGAATAAGCTATTATTTCATAAAAATTGCCTCCTGCTTTTTCACTAGCACTTCCAATGTTTCCTAGGGGGAGACCTGCTGTATTATTGCTCACAACAATATTATCATTCATATTATTTTGATGAATTTCAATCGTATTTGCAGCACAATTGGAATGATAAGATACAATATGATCTGTGCCAAAACTAGTATTTAAAGATGAACTATAATCTGATATACCAATTTCAGAATAACCTAAATTTCCAGAATTTGTAGATTGCTCATATCTAAGTAAATATTCTGAATCTCCCATTAATGGGTTTGTATTCCCTGCATCTTTAGGATTGAGAGCAAAATATATACTAGAATAAGAATAATTTTCTGCATCATTAATATTCAAATATTGAGGGTTGATACTTGTTTCATCAAAATAAATAGATGGATAAGTAGAAGTTGTAGAATAAGTAGGTCTATTCAATCCTGAATTACTGAAATCTCTTCGATTTCCACTTCGATCTTTCCATACATCAATAGGAGTAGCATGAGGGGGATTATTGGTATCAATACTATCGGCAGTAAGCCACAAAGATAGTATTGTGCCACCATTGGTACTCCCTACTCCACCAGGACCATTATTCAAAAAATCTGAGGAAGCAACACTTGTAGGATCTACATGAATTGTAGTACAAACTAAACTATCCATACCATTATGAGCCAATCCTACATTACTAAAATGAACTACTTTTGAAGTAATATTCGTTTGCACAGAACCATCAGGAAATGTATAATTCTCTCCTGAACAAATCAATGATGATTCTATTTTTATACTTTTAGGACTAGAACTAAATCCTAATAATTGTATATTTTGATATGAGCCATCATAAGGAAATTTAGAATAGGTATATAAATCGCTAGTCACTCTATATTCTCCACTAGAAGATTGAATAATAAACAAAGGATAGCTATTTTGAAATGGTTGTAATTCTAATAAAAGTCCAGTACTAGATGCTGTTGTTTCAGCAGTTACAATTCCATTTTGATATTCCAACCAATAGCGAGTTTCTGGTACTTCTGCAATGGTTCTATTATAAGAACCAAAAAAAGTACTATCGGCTAAGTTTTTATTAATAATATCCGATTGAATATCATTAATACTTGAATTCAAAATAAAATAATTTCTAGCTCTAACTGCTTTTCCAAAGGTCAATTGAGTACTTAAATGTTTAATTCCTTCAAAAACAGTATAATTTCTTGTGCTTAGATCTCCTCCTGCATCACCTAATCTTAAGGTTCCATTATCATTATTCATTAGAACGGCTAAAGAAGGATTTGTACCTGTATCATTACTTGAAAAAGCTGCCCAACCTCCTGTATTCGCTAATCCTTCTACATAATCTGAGGAAAAATTACCTATTCCTTCAGCATAAGTATGATCAGGAAAAGAATGAAACCAATGATCATAAGTAGAACGCCTTACTCCTCCCCAGGGAATATTAATAAAATTAATAACATCATTACCAAAATTATACATCAAATAATCTACTTGAATAATTCCTTCTCCTAGGTTTTTATATTGTGTATAATACAATAATGAAGAAGTATGCCCCGAAATAGGATTGTCTTCAGTGTGTGCTTGTTGTCCCCAATTGACAATGGTATAAGTTTGAGCAGTGCTATCATAATATTCTGCTATAGTAGGAGAAAAGAAAGGTTGTGTTTGTCCTGAAGATTTAAGATAAACTCCAGATTGATGAATAAAATATTTTTTGTTATTAGGAGGATCATTTAAACTACCATCAACAGCGACCATTTGCCAAACCTCATCTACCCAAGGAGCATAATCAGAACCATAAGTACTAGAATTTCTCCATTGTGGAGCTACTGTTTCTCCGGATGATGTTTTCAAAGAATAAATATGTCCTCCTTTTCCAATTCTTAATTCGTAAGATTTATCAGGATTACTTGAATGTGTATACTGAAATAATGCTTGATAAACCGTAGATTCTGAAAATGATAACGCCCAATAAGAATCAGAAGGAGAATAATTTGTAGTAAACACAAAACCATTGGTATCGTAAGGTGCAATACCGTAATTAGGAAATATTTGTGTTTTTAAACTATCTAAATTTTGACTATATAAAAATTGATAATAAAAAACTATAAAAAAAAATAAAGCAATTTTTTTCATCCTTCAAAATATTCATGGTTCTAATTCTGTTTTTGGGAGAATCAAATGTAGAAAATTATTCATGAATATAAGATTCTATTGTTTAGAATTATTTAAAGTTTATTAGATGTTATTGCGAAAAATTGATTATAGCCAACTTGATCTTTTGAAAATATACTTTTCGTAATAACATCTATTCTTTATTTTTTTTTAAAAGAGTATTCAATTGAAGTGTTGTACCTAGAAAAAAACTATCAGAACGTCCCATCTCTTCATTGCTATTCATAATAGAAGAAGAAGTAATAAAAAAATCTCCATATTTATAACGAATAGCAGCACGGACAATAAATTCATGAAGGACATAAGGGCGTTGATGAACAATTTCGTTAAAATGTTCAGCTTCGTCTCGTGGTAAATCATTAAAGGAAATCAAACTTTGATATAACAATAAAGAATTTCTATATCCTACGCTTAGGGTAGTATGTTTTTTTAGAAAAAGATGAAGGTTAGGTTGAAAAAATATTTTAGAAAAACGAGCATCTAACCAACCTCCTTGTGCATAATAATTATGAACTAATCCTATACCTCCTCCAGCATAAAATTCAAGTAAAACATCATTATTTTTTTTTGAATTTATTTTTTTATAAGTGCCTATGGAAAAATCTCCAACATGGATTTTGCCTCCAGCAGAAACATTATTATTTAAATATGATTCTCTAGAATGAAAATAACTCATATTTAAACCCAAATATTGAATAGGGCTATAATTTATTTCTGTATTAAAATTAGTAATGATATTTTTTTCTATAAAATTTGTACTGAAATTTTCATTTTTATTTCCTATAATAGCACCACTAATTTTTATATTCAAATCATTTTTTTGTTCTAACAAAGGCATCTGTCCTTGATTGGGAACATAAGAACGCATTTTATAAGGCGAACAAGAAAATAAACAGAAAATAAAAAATAAAAAGCTTAAAAAATAATTCATACATCTATTTTTAAGGTAAACTATATTCTACAATTACAGGATAATGATCTGAACCAAATTTTTTCAATACTTTTACTTGATTTAATTCTAATTCTTTGGAGTGTAAAAAATGATCAATAGGTATTCCAATAAAAGCCATTGTACTAGGCCAAGTTTTAAATACTCTATTTGTTGAATGAATGAGTTGAGATTCTTTTTCCATTTTTTTGAAAAAGGTTGACCAAGGAGTAACGTTAAAATCTCCAAATAGAATACAATTATTTTTTGAATTAACATATTCGCCTATACGCTCAATATGTTGATTTCTATTTTCAAAAAAAGAAGAAGATACAGGAGGCAAAGTATGTGTATAAACTAAATGAATTATTTTATTTTCTACTTGAATATCAGCAATGATTGCAGGTAACTTTTTATTTTCAAAATGATATTCTTTTATTTGCTGAAAAGGAATTTTAGATAATAATGCAATACCAAAATTATCAGAACGAGGAATAATTAATTGATATTTATAAATGGAACTTAATTTTTTTTCAATAGCATTTTTCCAACGAGAATCTACTTCTTGTAATCCTATAATATCTGGATTTTCTTTTTTGATAATTTCAAATATTTTACTTTTATTTCTATTAGATGTCAATACATTGGCATGAAATATTTTAAGATCACTTTGCTCTTTTTTTATAGTATAATTGGGAATACATTTTAATACATCTATTCCATTTAAAATAATAGAAAATGCACAAAGAAAAATTATTTTTTTATTTTTTAATATCATTGCAACTATTAAAAAAACAATAGAACATAAAAAATAATAATGTTTAAAACTAGAAAGCAAATCAAATAATAAATGAAATTTTCCTAAATAAGAAAGTATGCTTATTCCTAGAATAAAAACAATAGTAACATAAAGAAAAAAAGTAATTGTTTTCTGCATCATTTTTTAAAATATTCATTAGGAGATTTTCCAAATCGTTTTTTGAATATAGTTGAAAAACTACTAGGCAGTTCAAAACCACATTGATAAGCAACTTCAGAAATAGAATATACTGTACCGTTTTCTAATATTTTACGAGCGTTCTGCAATTGTACCTCTCTAATAAATCTGCTAGAAGAAAGTCCAGTAATGGATTTTAATTTACGATTGAATTGTCTTTTACTTAAATTCATTCTTTTTGCAAGTTCCTCACTTTTAATAATAGTAGTGGAAATCGATTCTTCAATTTTAATCACTATTTCTTTAATCCAAATATTTGAATTTGTTGCCAAAATAAAGTCATTATTGTTTTCCTCTCCATTTTTCAACCCTATTTGGTATTCTTCCGACTTATACCATTCTAAACGTTGGTGATAATTATATAACAAATTTTGTACACGAGTCATTAG
The DNA here is from genome assembly GCA_020630895.1 of Saprospiraceae bacterium. Lineage (GTDB taxonomy): Bacteria > Bacteroidota > Bacteroidia > Chitinophagales > Saprospiraceae > JAHDCE01. Next base: position 6,905 of record JAHDII010000028.1, on the reverse strand, counting down.
TTCTGGCACAGAAAAAGGTTTAGTAAGATAATCATCGACACCCATAGTCAATGCAGTCATTTTATCTTTTTCAGCAGCAAGTGCCGTTAGCATAATTACTGGTATTCCAAACCAATCTGGATGAGTTTTAATTTGTTTGAGCATAGATAGTCCGTCCACTTCTGGCATCATTATATCTGAAATAACAAGATGAATATCCTTATGTTTTTCTTCTAAAACCTTTAATCCTTCTTCTCCATTTGTTGCAGATAATACATTATAACGTTCCGCAATTAATTGACAAATGAATGCAAGCATATCAGGGTTATCTTCTACAACAAGAATGGTAAAATCTGTGCCGATGCTTTCTACTACATCCAAATCATTGGCTAATTCATCAATAATATTTGAAGCAAGTAAATTAGGAGAGACTTTCTTTTTCAGCCACTCAAAATAAAACTGACTTCCCTCTCCTAATTTACTTTTTGCATAAGCTCGTCCTCCCATTAATCCAGCAAATTCATTTACTAGAGCTAATCCTATCCCAGTTCCCCCATACAGTTTCTGATCCGCTTGCTTGGATTGATAAAATCTATCAAAAATATGTGGTAAATCATTGGGATGTACTCCTTTTCCAGTATCAGAAACTTTAATAATCATATTTTCATTTGTTTCAGTAATCAACAAACTAACTTTTCCTTTTTTAGGAGTGAATTTAATGGCATTACTCAAAAAATTATTAGCGATTTTTTCCATTTTTTTCCTATCTATTAGAACATGAATATTCTCATCTATCAAATCAAATTGAAGCTCATAATGAATTTCACTATTTTCGAACTGAGGGTTAAAAACAGAAGATATATATTGAAAAAATTCTTGAATAGAAGTGGCTTCTTCTTTTAATTCTAGTTTATTAGCTTCTAATTTGGATAAATCAAGAATTTCTTCAATCAAATCCATTAAACTCTTTCCGTTTCTTTGCATAACTTGGAGTTGATTCAACTCTCTTTGAGATAAATGATGAGGGTTATCCAAAATATAAGATAAGGGACCTAATATAAGGGTCAATGGTGTTCGAAGTTCATGTGAAATATTAGCGAAAAACTTAGATTTGACTTTATCCAATTGTTTTAACTCTTCTGCTTGTTCTTCAATTACAGCCTTATCTTTCTTAATTTGGGCCGTTCGTTCAGCAACAGTATTTTCAAGTATTTCTTGTCTTTTCAATAATTGGCGTGTATTTCTTCTAACGAAAAATAAGATGATTCCAATAAGGGCTAAAATACTAGAAATAATGAACCACCATTGCAAATAGAAGGGTTTTACAAAAGATAAATTTAAAGGTTGTTGATATTCTTGCCATCCAAAATTACCAGAAGTTCTAGCCTTAAAGCGTAATTGATAATTCCCATAAGGATACGCACCTATTTGTATCATTGGGTTTTTAGTATAAATCCATTGGTCATGATAACCTTCTAATTTATATGCAAACTCATTCGTACTAGGTTTTTTATAATTTAGAAATGAAAACTGAAATTCAATATATTTATCAGAATCATATATTTGAACAGCATTCTTTTCAAGGGTATTCCCTTTGATATTGATTCGTTTTTCAGTAGAACGATCTATCCTATAAACACCATTTAATAATAACGGAACACCAACTGATTCTTTTTTGAAGTTCTTAGGATGAAATTTGGTTAATCCATTAATTGTTCCAAAATATAAATTGCCCTTTTTGTCTTTATGATGAGAAATAGTATTGAATTCATTATTTGATATTCCATCTTCTTGAAGATAAGTAATCACTTCTTTTGAAGTTTTGTCAAAACGCATTAAACCCTTTGAACTGGGTAACCATAAACTATTGTAATCATCTGAATAAACCGCATAAATGACATCATGCGAAAGACCCGATTCTTTTTGAGTATATTGTTTGAATTCTTTTGTTTTAGGATTCCATTGTATAAGTCCCTGCCCTTTTGTAGCTATCCAAAATGTTCCATCAGTATCTTCATGAATATGAGAAACTACCTTAACAGGAATATAGTATGTTCCTTTTTGTGAATCAGAATAATGAGCTAATATTTTTTCATTTTCTAAATCTACTAAGTAAAGTCCAGAAGATGTTGACAACCACGTTCCGTCCTTATTTTCATAAAAATGATACACTGAGCTACTAAATAATGCTTCAAATTTTTTATCATAAGTAAAAGAATGTAGCACTTTTCCTAGTGTATCTAGTTGATATAATCCCTCTCCTGCTCCTATCCATATTTCTCCTTGAGAAGATTTATAAGGAAACCATAAAAATCTTTTTTTGCTCCCTCCATCACTATAAAAATAATGTTCTTGATTACCATTCTCTAGATTTAATTCTATCAATCCAGAATTTTCTGGAGCCACCCATATTTGTTTATCATCTTTCAAGATGCCTGTAATATTGGTAAAATAGTATTCTTTTATAGGCTCTTTTGTATTATCTATTTGGAATTGACTAACATTATATAGGCCATTGGATATATATATATTTCCTTCATCATCTGTGTCAATTCCTCTTATAGGATTAGAATTGTTGGTTTTGATATCATTAATTAACATCGGTTCAAATAAATTTTTTGCAACATTTATTTTTACCATGTCATTAGACAGAGGAATCCATATATTTCCTCTTTCATCAAGCCCTAATTTTTCTGAAGAAATATGGAATGATAAATTTATATCCCATTGTAAAACATCCTGTAGTTGACCATTAAAATCATATATTGAAACTCCACCTTCTCTTATATTATAAATTTTATCTTTGACTACTTTAGTTACAAAATTGTGTACATTTAACAAATTGATTTCATTATCTTTAAAAGATACGGATATATTCTTTATTTCACAAATAAATTGATTGTTTTTGAATATGGATATGTCTAAATTTCTATATTCATTATACTCATGTTTGATTAAATAAAAATCTCCAAAATAAATAAACAAATAACTATATGAGGCATCATTTGCAAATTGAATATTACTCGTTCCATCTTGATAAATCTGAATCATTTTATATTTCTTCGATAAATGAGTAACAATTGAAATGTAAGAAAGGCTATCCACTTTAACAGTATGTTCTTCTAGAACATCAGAGGGATTCAGTTGATTTTTAAATAAGGTAATTCCCTTTTTTATTTTCCTATCCTTAATTTCATAATATTGATAGGCATCCTCTTTATTTTCTCTTATAAGAATGGTTTCATTATACCGAGGAGATAGTAGGGTACGATTTCCACTAAAAGGGCTCTCTTCTCCTGTATATTCTTCAATAGTATAAAATTGTTCATGAATAGGGTCAAAAATTGCGTAACAAGACTCGCCTCTACTATAATCCCCCAACTCAATCCATATAAAACCTTGGTTATCTTCTGAAAGATGTAAAATATAATCATTACAAAAACCATATTCTTTATAGCTATACTCTTTTAAATGACGTCCATCAAAACTAAACAAACCATTGGCAGATCCAAACCACATCAAGCCCTTCGAATCTTGTAAAATAGAAGTAATGTTTTGCCCTTCATATTCTGCTAAGGAACTTAAGTGGTCTATTTTCACTGTATAAACTTTTGATAATAATCTTAAAGGCAAGAGAAAAAACATCCCAAATATGAATATATATATTGACTTCATAATCTCTTTTCTGCTATTTACCGAATATGAATATTAAACAACAAAACCCAAAATAATAGATTTAACACAAAAACCCTCTATAATTTATCATACTTAATTATAAAAATGTCCCAAATGAAAAAGAAAATGTCCCAAATGAAAAAGAACTTCCTAACCAATCTCCCTTCCTTTGTAATATAGATACTTGCAATATTTTGACTATGTAATGATATAGTAAATTATGATAAGCATGTAAAATTAATATTTGAGAAACTTAATTACTCAAGTCAAACGCAATTTCAGATCAAACAATGATCATCTTTTAAATAAATTGACGATTTTTTCCTCCTATCAGGCTAAAATTGACGATTTTTTCCCCATTACTCTATTTAATTTTACACATGTATTTATAAACAAGATCCTTCTTAATCACTTTATTAAACAAAAATTTTTATTATGAAAAACAAGATTTTTTTTACACATGTAATTAGTTTATGGCTGGTCATATTTTTTATGCCATTCAATTCATTTGCACAAGCTCCATTTATCACTACTTGGAAAACAGATAACCCCGGAACTTCCAATTCTACAAGTATAACTATTCCAACAAATGGCTCCTATACTTATAATTATGAAGTAGATTGGACCTATGATGGAGTTACTTTTAATGTGGAAGACTCTGGAGTAACAGGAAATATTACCCATGATTATGGAATAGCAGGAACTTACACTGTTGCGATTAGAGGTATTTTTCCTACCATTAAATTTGGTCTTTCAACGGATCGACAAAAGATATTAACCATAGAACAATGGGGAGATATTGTTTGGGAATCTATGTTTGAATCTTTTAGAGATGCTTTAAATTTACAATCTAATGCAACAGACACACCCGACTTAACTACTTTCGGTGCACCTATTAGCATGACTCGAACTTTTCGAGGAGCAGGATCTTTTAACAGCAATATTGATAATTGGGATGTGAGTAATGTAAGCGATATGAACGGAACATTTTCATATGCCATCTCTTTTAACCAAAATTTGGATTCTTGGGATGTAACTAATGTTACTTCCATGGCTTCAATGTTTCAAGGTACAAGTTCTTTTAATGGTACATTAAATGGTTGGGGGGCTAAAACAGCCAATGTTCAAGATATGCAAAATATGTTTTCAAGCACCACAGTTTTTAACCAACCTTTAGATGCTTGGAACGTAAGTAATGTTATGAATATGTCTAATATGTTCGGTAACGCTTCGGTTTTCAATCAATCCCTAAATACTTGGGATGTAAGCAGTGTAACAAATATGTATAGAATGTTTTACAATGCTCCAGTTTTTAACAGTGCATTGAATGGCTGGGGAGCTACAACTGCTGCAGTACAAAATATGCAAGAAATGTTTTACTTTGCCACTTCTTTCAACCAAAATATAAATTCTTGGGATGTGAGTAGTGTAACTACTATGCGAAGTACTTTTAACAGGGCTCCTGCTTTTAATCAACCATTAGATATGTGGGATGTAAGTGCTGTTCAAGATATGTCTGCAATGTTTATTGTAGCCAATTCTTTTAACCAACCTCTTAATGCTTGGGGAACAAAAACAGCTGCTGTTACTGCTATGACAAGTATGTTTTCTTTGGCCTCTTCTTTTAACCAAAATTTAGACTCTTGGGATGTAAGTAATGTTTTAGACATGAGCAATATGTTTAATGGAGCAAGTTCTTTTAATGGCACCCTAAATGGTTGGGGGGCAAAAACAGCCAATGTTCAAAGTATGCAAAGTATGTTCTATAATGCTACCTCTTTTAATCAACCATTAGATACTTGGAATGTAAGTAGTGTTACGAATATGTATAGAATGTTTCGTGGTGCTTCGGCATTTAATGGTGCATTGAATGGCTGGGGAACTACTACTGCCTCCCTTCAAAACATGCAAGAAATGTTTTATGGTGCTAGCTTATTTAACCAACCGATAAATACTTGGAATACAAGTTCTGTTACAACTATGAATAGTACGTTTTTTGGAGCCAGTGCATTTAACCAAAATATAAATAATTGGAATGTTAGTAGTGTAGTTAATATGAGAGCTACTTTTAGGTCTGCAGCCGCTTTTGATCAACCATTAGATATGTGGGATGTAAGTTTAGTTCAAGATATGACTGATATGTTTTTAGGAGCTCTTATTTTTGATCAACCCCTAAATGCTTGGGGAACAAAAACAGGTTCGGTTACTGCTATGTCAGGTATGTTTGCTTATACATCTAACTTTAATCAGCCTTTAGATGCTTGGGATGTAAGTAACGTTCTCACTACAGAAGGTATGTTTAATAATGCCACTGCTTTTAACCAACCCTTACATACTTGGAATCTAAGTAGCATTACTAATATTAGAGTAATGTTTAATAGTGCTACATCTTTTAATCAATCCTTAGATACTTGGGATATCAGCAATGTTATAAATGTGCAAAATACTCTTGCTTTCTCTAACTTATCAACATATAATTATGATAAAACTCTTATAGCTTGGGCTTCTCAATCATTACAGTCAGGGCTTGATTTTGGAGCAAATAGTTTATCTTATTGTGAAGCAGTAGAAGAAAGACAATACATTATAGATACTTATGGTTGGACAATTAACGGTGATGGTCAAGCAAGCGGTAGTGCCACTAGTGAAGTAAGAGGTCAAATGATAGAATTTGATGGTACAGATGATTATGTGGATATTCCTGATGGTATTTTATCATCTGCCGATGATATGACTTTTGAGGCATGGGTGTTTTATCAAGGAGGAGGAAACTGGTCAAGAATTATGGACTTTGGTACTGGAACAAGTGTAAATATGTTTTTAACGCCTAATGCAGGAGGTACTAATAGTACACGTTTTGCTATTACTTTAAGTGGAGGTGTAGGAGAACAAAGAATTGATGGTCCAGCTTTTCCTGTAAATGAATGGACACATATTGCTGTAACCATAGATGGCTCTTCTACTACGGGTACTTTATATATGAATGGAATACAGGTTGCACAAAATACCTCAATGACACTTGCTCCTTCAGATTTAGGTAATACAACTAATAATTATTTAGGAAAATCACAATATGCAGATCCTTATTTACTAGGCAAATTAGACGAAGTACGTATCTGGAATGAAGCATTAAGCCAATCTGATATCCGTAAAAACATGCACCTTAGGCTTAAAGATTGTGGAAGCAGCTTGGCAGCTTATTACCAATTTGATGCAGATGATGCTACCTCAGCAGGAGGCATCATAGATAA
>JAHDII010000340.1 GCA_020630895.1 Saprospiraceae bacterium | reverse complement strand
AACTACAACTACAAATGGTATTGGAGATTATCTTTTTGATAGAGTAGCTGATGGTAATTTCTTTATTACTTTTGATGACAATAACGGAACAACAACTTATGATACATTTACATCACAAGATACAGGTTCTGATGATGCAGTAGATAGTGATGCTAACACAACAACAGGAGTTACAAATACTATAACAGTTGCTCCAGGAACAAGAACAATTGAAAATATAGACGCTGGTTTATACAATTATATTTCAATTAATGGTACTTTATATACTGATGAAACATTTATTATAACTGCGGATAATCAAGCAGCCAATATTATTATTACTTATTGTGATGATATAGCTTGTTCTACTACTACAGATGTTACAGTACCTATTACTACTGATGGTTCAGGAGATTTTGTGATTGATGCTAGTAGTCAATTAATACCTGGTGTAATTACCGCTATTAATTCATCTTTTGGAAGTATTGAAGGTACTGATGTGATTAATTCAAGCACTAACGCACCATCAGGTACTGTTATTACACTACAAGAATTTGCATTACCTGTAGAACTTATAGAGTTTAGAGCCGAAGCATTAGACTATAGCAATTATTTAATTTGGAGAACGCTTTCTGAAGAAAACTCTAAATGGTTTGTTATAGAACGTGCAGAAAATACAACAGATTTTGAAGAAATAGGGCGTGTAAGTGCCGCTGGAAATTCAACAGAATCTTTAATATATCATTTCTATGATGAAGATCCATTATCAAAATCATATTATAGATTAAAAATAATTGATTTAGATGGTTCTTTTGAATATTCTAATACTATTGTATTAGAAAGAAAACCAGATGTATTAACTTTTACAAGTATTGCTCCTGTTCCTACTAAAGGAAAAATAAGCATCAATTTTGAATCTAGTTCTAACAATAATTTATCCATATCTATTACAAATACAAATGGTACTTTATTAGAATCAAGAGAAATTAATCCGACTCTAACAAATCAAATAGAATTTGATTTAAAGAAATATCCAGAAGGAGTATATTTTATTACAATGACTGATGGAAACATCATTACAACAGAAAAAATTATAAGGGTTTATTGATTGTAATAATATAAATATAAATGTTTGGATATATGGAATCTCCTAGTGTAATGCTAGGAGATTTTTTTATGAAAAACAAAAAAATGAATCATTTCAAATTTTAAAAGTTTTCTTTTTCGGCAGTATAGAGAATAAATTTCGTTAAGAATTTCCGAAGCCTTGGAGGAAATTTAGAAAAGGAAGAAACACTATTCAATAATGAAATTAATTTCAAGAGAAACATATAAAAAACATCCCGAATTTTAATAACTAAAATTCGAGATGTTTCATGTTTAAAATATCTTAATACATTAATGGATTACAAATGAATTACTTCATCATAAGCAGCAGCCGCCGCTTCCATAACCGCTTCACTCATCGTAGGATGAGGATGAATGGCTTTTATAATTTCATGACCTGTGGTTTCTAATTTACGAGCAGCAACCACTTCAGCGATCATTTCAGTAACATTCATACCAATCATATGAGCTCCTAAAAATTCGCCATATTTAGCATCAAAAATAACTTTTACAAAACCTTCTTTTGCTCCTGCCGCACTAGCTTTACCTGAAGCAGTAAAAGGAAATTTTCCTACCTTTATATCATAACCTGCTTCCTTAGCAGCTTCTTCTGTATATCCTACAGAAGCGACCTCAGGAGAACAATAAGTACAACCCGGAATATTATTATAATCAATAGGTTCAGGATGATGTCCTGCTATTTTTTCTACACAAGTAATTCCTTCAGCACTAGCTACGTGAGCTAAAGCAGGTCCTTTTACAACATCTCCAATGGCATAAACACCTGGAACATTTGTACGATAAAATTCATCAACATTAATGAGTCCTTTTTCTGTATGAATTCCTAAAGTTTCCAAACCTATATTTTCTGTATTAGGTGTTACACCAACAGCAGAAAGAACAACATCACAATCAATAGTTGTTTCTTTACCATCTTTATTAGCTTTGACTAAAACTTTACATCCTTTACCAGAAGTATCAATAGATTGAACAGCACTATTTGCCATTACTTTGACTCCCATCTTTTTATAAATCTTCGTCAATTCCTTAGAAACGTCCTTGTCTTCTCTAGGAACTAAACCATGCATATATTCAATAATAGTCACTTCAGTACCAATAGCATTATAAAAATAAGCAAACTCTACCCCAATAGCTCCAGCACCAATCACCACCATTTTTTTAGGTTGTTTTGCCAAGCTCATAGCCTTTCTATAACCTATAATTTTTTCGCCATCTATAGGCATATTAGGAAACTGTCTAGCACGTCCTCCTGTTGCAATAATGATGTGTTGGGCATCATGAGTCGTTACTTTTCCATCAGCATCGGTTACTTCTACTTTTTTACCTCTCAATAATTTACCATGACCATTGATCACTGTAATTTTATTTTTCTTAAAAAGAAAATTGATACCCTTACTCATACCATCTGCTACTCCCCTACTTCTATCAATCATTCCATTAAAATCTGCTTCTGCTTTAGATACCTTAATACCATAATCTTCAGCATGTTGGATATAATTAAATACTTGAGCACTTTTTAAAAGGGCTTTTGTAGGAATACAACCCCAATTTAAACAAATACCTCCAAGAGATTCACGTTCTACAACGGCTACTTTCATGCCTAGTTGTGAAGCACGGATCGCAGCCACATATCCACCAGGGCCACTTCCTATAACAATTAGATCAAAGCTCATATTAGTAATGATTTTTTTGATTTGGTTTGAAAATCGATGCAAATATACATAAGCCTACGGTAATAGAAAGCAAATCTCTTTTTGTTTTATTATATTTGTTATGATGAAAATTTGAAAATAGCAATTTTGTTATAGATATAACATCTTTAATGAATACTGAAAAGACAACTTTGGAAATAGAATTGAAAGAGAATACATTTTGGGCAAAATTAATTGCTCTAGTTACAATTTTGTATTTTTCTTTTATGATATATATATTTCAGCCCGCTTTTCCTTCTGTTAAAGCTGCTTTTTTCTCAGATAATATTGGAAGATTTATTATAAGCATATTTCTTTTGTTTCTACTCCCCAATTTATATCAATTTATAAAATTCATTTATTATATCTGTTACCCTCG
>JAHDII010000027.1 GCA_020630895.1 Saprospiraceae bacterium | reverse complement strand
GCTGAAGAAATTGCTGCTACTAAAAAGGAAGGAAATCAACAAAAAGCAGATGCTGCACAAGAAGTAGCCGCAGCTAAAGAAAAAGCAGCTAATGCTATTCAAGAAATTAATGCTGAAGAAGCAGAAAGAGTAAAAGCAGCTAAAGAAAAAGCAGATGCCGAGAAATCTAAAATAGCAGAAGAAGTAGCAGCAGCAAAACAAAGAGCTGCAGATGAAATTAAAAAAATACAAGAAGAAGTAGCGGCAGCAGCTGAATTAGCTAAATCTAAAGAAGCAGAAGTAAAAGAAAATTCTGCTAAAGAAGTAACTGCTGCTCGTGAGCGTGCTGCTGAAGAAGTTAAAAAAGCCAATGAAGAAGCTGCAGCTAAAGTAACCGATGTTAAAGCTAATGCTGAGGAAGCAAGAACAAAATATGCATCAGAAGTTCAAACAGCACAATCGACTGCTCAAACTAAAATTCAAGAGATTCAAGCTGAAATGAATAATAAACTAAAAGAAATTAAAGCAAAAGAATCTGAAACTACTGAGATGAGTGTGGAAGAAGTAAAAGCAGCAAAAGAACGTGCAGGTGCAGAAGTAGCAACAGCAAAAGAAGCAGCTGCTCGTGAAATTGCTAAAGCAAGAGAAGAAACTGCTTTAGCAAAACAAGAATCTGCTAAAGAAATTGCTGAAACTAAAAAATCATCTGTTGAGGAAATATCGAAAGTAAAGCAAGAAGAAGCAGAACAAATTAGAATAGCTAAAGAAAATGCGGCTAATGAACGTCAAAAATTAGCAGAAGAGGTCGCTACAGCAAAAGAAAAAGCATCACTTGAAATAAATGAAGCGAAGCAAAAATCTGCTACAGAAGTAAAAACAGCAAAAGAAAATGCGGCTAAAGCTAAAGAAGAGGCTAAACTAGCTGAATTAGAAGCTAAAGAAAAGGCAGCTACTGAAATTGCTGCTGCTAAAGAAAATTCAGCAAAAGAAATTGCTGCTGCTAAACAAAAAGCTGCTGAAGAAATCAAAAATTCACGTATTGAAGCTGAAAATCAAAAGGCTCAATATGCAAAAGAAATTGCTGAAGCTAAACAAAAATCTGTTGATGAAATTAGAGCAGAACAAGAAACTACAGCTGGAGAAATTAAAAAAGCAAGAGAAGATGCTTTAGCTAAAAGAGAACAATATAATAAGGAAGCTGAAGAAGCAAGAACTACTTCACAAGAAGAAATTGCAAAAGCTAAGAAGGAATCTTCTGATGAAATATATGCTGCAAAGCAAGATGCAACAGATGAAATCAAAAAAATAAAAGAAGAAACTGCAAATAAAATTGCTGAAGAAAAGGAAAAATTAAATGCAGTAAATTCTAAAGTAGCAGAAGCTGATGATAGATTAAAAGAAGCAGAAGCTCAAATAAAAGCATTAGAAGAAGAAATTGAAAAATTGAAAAAAGCAAAAGAAGAAGCAGGAAGTAATTAATCATCGCTCTTTTTTAGTCAAAAATAAACATGAGTCATCCCGAATTTTAGTTATTAAAATTCGGGATGACTCATGTTTAACACTTTTCACATATTTGAATTGAGAAAAAATATTATATAGAATTCAATAAAAAAATACTACCTTTCGTTTCATTATAAAAAATGAAATGAAGCATCAAAAAATTATTATTGCTTGTATCATAAGCCTTATTTTTTCTTTCTCATTCACTATAAGCAAGGAAAAAATAAACCTTAAAGACTATTATTTCCCTACAAAATATTTTATTGAACCACATGTTTATACCTATCGAGAAATTGGTGGAAAATTAGATATGAGTTTTCATTGGGTAATGAGTACAGAAGTAAAAAAAAGAAAAAAATATTTTACTACTGAGTTATATTTAGAAGATGATTTAAGAGGACTAATAGGAAAAGTAGAACACACTAAAGAAAAAATAACTAGAAAAGGAGCAAAATTAATCACGCTAAATGAAATTGTCTTAGACAAATATAATTTACCTGGAGAATCTATTGGACAGATAACAAAAAATAAGGTTTATTGCTGGAATTTTAAAAATTATCCTATATCTTTTGAAGTAGATTTCCCTTCTCCTTTTATAAAAACAGATAAAAAATTATTTACAAAAACTAGAGATTATACAGGATCTTCAAGAGATTATTTTTTTGAAGGAAAATCATACCCTACAATTACTTTTAAAGAAAAATATTCAACAACTTTTGTTGAAGCAGATAGTATTATTAAAGTTCAAGAATTTATCCAACACAGCAAATATGCAAAAGGACTTGGAATGGTTAGCTATAAAAGAATTTTTGAAGAAAAGGACACCTTTCATCTTGAACTCCAAAGTATTAATACGAAAAGAAAAATGCGATACGAATGGGAAAAGATTCAATAGACAGTTATCAGTGAACAATCAATTATATAATCTAACTGATAACTGACAAAAAACTTGTAAAACAAAAAATTTTATATTATATTTGCAACATAAAATTAATTGTTTTAACTATAAAATTTCTTCAACAAAAATTAGAGAAAACCACAAATTTAGATGGCAAAAATAAATTATAACGAAGATAATATCCGCTCATTAGATTGGAAAGAACACATCCGTATGCGTCCGGGAATGTATATCGGTAAACTAGGTAATGGTACTTCTCCGGATGATGGAATTTATATATTAATCAAAGAGATTTTTGATAACTCCATTGATGAATATGTAATGGGACATGGCAAAGAAATTAATGTTGCTGTTGAAGAAGGACAAGTTACTATAAGAGATTTTGGTAGAGGAATTCCCCTTGGAAAAGTGATAGATTGTGTTTCTAAAATTAATACAGGTGGAAAATATGATTCAAAAGCTTTCAAAAAATCTGTAGGATTGAATGGAGTAGGTACAAAAGCCGTAAATGCTCTTTCTGGTTATTTTTATGTTCAAGCCATTCGTGAAGGAAAAGCAAAAGTAGTTGAATTTGAACAAGGTGTTTTAACTCATGATCACAAAATTGCAAAAACAGATGAAGATAATGGAACAATGGTTTCTTTTGTTCCAGATGAAAGTATTTTCAAAAAATATCAATTCAAATCTGAGTTTATAGAAAACCAACTTTGGAATTATGCCTATTTGAATGCAGGTCTTAAGATTAATTTTAATAATAAAACAATTTTTTCCAAAAGAGGGTTACACGATTTAATGACTCGTAAAACTGATGTCAATCAACATCGTTACCCTATTGTTCATTTAAAAGGAGATGATATAGAAATTGCTTTGACTCATGGACAACAATATGGAGAACAATATTATTCATTTGTAAATGGTCAAAACACCACTCAAGGAGGAACACACCTACAAGCTTTTAGAGAAGCTATTGTGCAAACAGTTCGTGATTTTTTCAATAAATCTTATGATGCTAGAGATGTTCGTTCTTCTATCATTGCCGCTATTAGTGTTAGAGTAGAAGAACCCGTATTCGAATCTCAAACTAAAACAAAATTAGGCTCCTTAAACATTGCTCCTAATGGACCTTCTGTAAAAAAGTTTATAGCAGATTTTATTAAAAAAGAATTTGATAATTTTTTACACCAAAATCCAGATACTGCAACAGCTCTCCAAAAAAGGATTCAGCAATCAGAAAGAGAAAGAAAAGAAATTGCTGGAATAAAAAAAATAGCCAATGAAAGAGCTAGAAAATCCAAAGTTCACAATAAAAAATTAAGAGATTGTAGAATTCATTTTAATGATAAAAAAGGAGATGAGGATATCAAAAATCAATCTACCATTTTTATTACAGAGGGAGATTCTGCGAGTGGCTCTATTACTAAAGCTAGGAATGTTCAAACTCAAGCCGTATTTAGTTTGAGAGGTAAACCTTTAAACTGCTTTGGTTTAACTAAGAAGATTGTTTATCAAAATGAAGAATTTCATTTGCTTCAACATGCTTTAAATATTGAGGATAGTATAGAAGATTTAAGATATAATAATGTCGTTATTGCTACAGATGCTGATGTTGATGGAATGCATATTCGCTTATTATTATTAACCTTCTTTTTACAATTCTTTCCTGATTTAGTCAGAAATGGACATCTCTATATTTTTGATACTCCACTATTTAGGGTAAGAGATAAAAAACAAACATTTTATTGTTATTCTGAACAAGAAAAACAAAAAGCTATCCAAACACTAAGAGGAAAAGCAGAAATTACTCGATTTAAAGGTTTGGGAGAAATTTCACCTAATGAATTTGCAGATTTTATTGGTGAAGATATTAAACTAGAACCTGTTATTATGGGTGATGCCAATATTGAAGATATTCTGCAATACTATATGGGTAAAAACACTCCTAAAAGACAAGAATTTATTATTAATAATTTACGAGTAGAAAAAAATGATGAGGATATAGATTCTACACCCAATAAAATTGAACCTCAGCTAAAAGAAAATGCAAAAGAAGTCGTCACTTCTTAATTAATTTTCAATTCGCAATAATATTTTAATAATAAGGATTGTATTATAAAAAACAGGGAATCTATTAGCTAATAGATTCCTGTTTTTTAATTATATTATCAATTAGCCGACAAAAAAAAGCCTATTTTATATTCTAATAAATAGAATATTTAAAATTTTTATTAGCTTTGTTTTTAACTATTCAAAATTTTATTATTTAAATTTTACAAATTTATATTTCCATGAAAAAATTTTATACTTTTATTTTTTTCCTTTGCATGGCATCATTGTCATTTGGACAAATCCTTCTTTCAGAAGATTTTGAAGGAGGTTTACCTGCCGATTGGTCTGTTGAAACAATGGCAACCGATGGTGGTTGGAATGCTACTACTGCTGCTGCTATCGCAAGTGAATATTGGGCTCCATCAACAGATAATGCTACTGGTATTATGGGTACTAATGATGATGAATGTGATTGTGATAAAAGTGCAGATCGATTAATTAGCCCATCAATAGATATGTCAATGGCTACTAATGTATTTATGTCTTTTGATATGGTATTTGGAGGTTTTTATATTAACCCTAATACAGAAACTGCTTCTCTTGAAGTTTCTACAGATGGAGGAATGAGTTGGACACAAGTTTCTTCTATTACTGGTACAGGTACTGTTGATTGGACCTCCGTAACTTACGATTTATCTGCTTATGCAGGTAATGCTGATGTAAAAGTTTCTATTCTTTATGGCGATGCTGGTGGTTGGTTATTTGGTATGTTAGTAGATAATATCGAAATTGCTGTACCTAATTTAAATGATGCTGAATTAACCGATCTAACTACTTCTGAATATCATATAACAGATGCTATGGCTAGTATTACAGGTACAATTACTAATGTTGGAGGAAATGAGATCACATCTTTAGATATTACTTGGTCTGATGGAACCAATTCTTATACAGATAATCTTACTGGTTTATCGATTGCTCCTTTAGCTACTTATGATTTTACTCACACTACTGAATATACTGTACCTCTAGGATCCAGCACTATCACAGTAGATGTTACTAACGTAAATGCAGCTACTGAAGGAGATGATTCTAATAATATGGGGGATACTCCAATCCAAGGAGTACCATTTATTCCTACTAGAGCTTTAATTTTTGAAGAAGGTACAGGTGCTGGTTGTGGATGGTGTCCTAGAGGACATGTTGCAATGGCAGAAATGGAAGTAAACTATCCTAATACATTCTTAGGAGTAGCGGTACACAATACTCTTTTTGGTCCTGATGGAATGGTTAATAGTGCTTATGAATCTGGTTATGTAAATAATATTTCAAGTTCAGCTCCTTCAGGTGCAGCAGAACGTGCAATTAATGGTATTGACCCTACACAATTTGAGGCTGCTCATAATATTTTAATTGATAGAGTAGCTCCTGCTGAATTAACATTTTCTTCTATAACTTATGATCCTTCTACTAGAGAATTATCAGCTACTATATCTGCTGAATTCATAGTTTCTTTATCTGGTGATTATAGATTTAATCTTATTCTTACAGAAAATGGTGTAACAGGAACAACTTCTGATTTTGCTCAAGTAAACTATTACAGTGGTGGTGGTAATGGTAATTTATCTGGTGCAGGTCATGATTGGCACAATGAGCCAGATCCTGTTCCTGCTGCTGATATGGTTTATGATCATGTAGCTCGTGAAATCTTAGGTGGATTCTTTGGAGAAGCAGGAAGTTTACCTACAACGATTAATGCTGGAGATATTCTTACTCATACATTTACTTATACTATACCTTCTGCTTGGAATCCTCAAAATATGCATTTAATTGGAGGTTTACAAGATATGGAGAATAGCAATCTTGGAGAATTCTTAAACGGTGTAGGAGGAGATATGCCTGCTACTGTTGCTAATACAGAAATTTTACCTGAAAATTCTGTTAAAGTATTTCCTAATCCTGCTTCTGATATAGCTATGGTAAGAGTAGAATTAGAAGAACAAAGTGATGTAACTGTTCAAGTATTTAATAATTTAGGACAAGTTGTTTTAAATCGTAATTTTGGACAATTATCAGGAGATATGATTTTACCTTTAAATACTGCTGAATACAGCAATGGACTTTATAATGTTCATGTAACTGTAGATGGTAAAATTATTACTAAAAAATTAATGATTGCAAAATAATATTTATTCAAATTATTATTTGTAGTTATGATAAGAAGACATCTTTTTAGTTAAAAGATGTCTTCTTTTTTATATAAACAAAAAAATATTACTATTCTCAGTAAAAATATCCTAGAATAATTGCATTTTCGTGAGAAAATTGATATTATTGTGCTGTAAGTAACGTATAAAAATATACCTTTATTATAATAATTTAATAAATTTGATTCTTATGAAACGAATTCTACCATTTTTTCTTCTTATATTAGGGTTTTCTATAACAACAATAGCTCAGGATATTACAATAACTGACAATACTGTTGAAGTAGGTGTTTATTTAGATGGACAAAATTATTATGGTAATTTATATTTCACTAATAATACTTCTACCTCAATGGAAGTAGAATGGGAAAGAATTACAAATGATCTTCCTGCAAATTGGGTTTCTCTAATTTGTGTAAATGGAGGACAATGTTATACTCCTGAGGTTGATGCTTCTCCAGCCAATGAAGGTTGGATAATTCCTGCAGGACAAACTCAATGGCTAAAAGTTCAAATTCAAGCGAATGAAGCTACAGGAGCTTTACCTGGTACAGCAACTGTTGTGATTAGAATGAAAGATAAAAATAATCCAACTTCTTTCGCTGAAGGAACTGTTAATGCTTCAGGTTTTGCTACATCTAATAATAACATTGATGTTTCTGAAACTAAAATTTATCCTAACCCTGCAAATGATTTTATAACCATTTCAAATGCTGAAGGTATTTCTAGTATTGAAGTATATAACTTAATTGGTAGAAAAGTAAAAGTTTTTACTGATGTTACTGAAGGTTCTACTTTTGATGTTTCTGATTTACCAAAAGGAATGTACTTATTAAGATTATTAGATGAAGAAAATGATGTTCTTATCACAAAACGAATAAGTAAACGATAGGACACTATAAAAGTGTCATTCTGAATAGCAAAAATCCTTGAAGTTAATAATTTCAAGGATTTTTTTATGATTATCGAATAGCTGGATATTCTACATAATTACGAGGTGTTTCATAAAGTCTTACCCCTATATCTAATTTATCATCTAAACATTGACTCAATATTTGCCAAATGACATAACAAATATTTTCGGCAGTGGGATTTAGATTTTTAAATTCTTCTACTTCTAAGTTTAAATTTTTATGATCAAAGCGATCTTCAATTTCTTCTTTAATTATCTTCTTTAAGACTTTAAGATCTATTAACATTCCTGTTTCTTCATCCACTTCTCCTGTAACTGAAACTTCTAACTCATAATTATGCCCATGATAATTTGAATTATTACACAAGCCAAAAACAGCCTTATTTTTTTCCAAGGACCATGACGGAATATGTAACCTATGTGCGGCATTAAAATGAGCCTTTCTAAATACTGTGATTCTCATAAATGATATAGATTCAATTTATCTTTTTATTAAAATATAATTTTAATTTATTTCTAAGTTTATTTCTAGTATAATAATAAGGGCGTAATTTATTTTGCCACCTAAATAAATAACCAAAAATCATGTCATTAGTTTTGCATAAATGTATTTTACTTCCTTTTTTATTTTCAATAATATTTCTTTCTAAGGGAAATAATTCATTTGAAAAAGATAAAATTGGTTTTCTACATTTTTGAGTTGTTAGAACATAAGGGTTTTTAATTTCTTCTGGAGTTTTACTCCCATGTAAATCCATGGCAAAATTGTACTCTTGTAATACAGGGCTTTGCATCTCTATAAAAAAAGGCAATAATTCAAAATTCGTATCATAATGATATGCATTATTAAAATGTCCTAATTGAATTTTTCTTTCAGATAATTTTGTTTCATAATAATTTATCTTAGAATGATAATTCGTCCCCTGCTCTCCTGGATTAGAAGTAAAAGAAAATACAGGATGTACAAAAAATTGATTTTCTTGGATCATATATTCGGCAAATATTTTTTTCCAAGAATGCATTCCCCAATATTGGATATAAGTAGGAATGTTTTTGAATGTTCCATTCCATTGCTCATAAAAAGATTTAAACCTTCTCCATTGTTTTTGAGTCCAAACCTGTCCCCAAGAACAAGGTAACTGAATAAAATAAACTTCATTATGCTCTGTTAAAGGCTGAAATTTTGATAAACTTGATTCAGTCAATGGATAATGGTACAAACCAATTCCTGCAATATTTTCATCATTATTATAAAATTGCAAAGCATCATATGCAAAATCAAAATAGTATTTTGAAACCAATAAATCATCTTCTAGCATTACTATTGCATCATAATTTTTTACAATATCTCCACAACTAATAATATGCTTTTTTAAGCCTAAATTTTTCTGATGCTGAATAATTTTTTTATTTCCATGCTTCCATTCTAATGAATGGGCAACATCAATCACATCTTGATTCTCTCCAAAATCAATAGAAATAATTAAATCTACTACAATGGAATAATGAGCTTTTTGGATCATATCTAAAAGTCGAGCCAAAGAATTAGCACGATTATAAGCGACAACAACAATTGCGATATTTTCCATCAAAAGCACATTTTAACTACCTCCAATTTTAAGGTACAAACAAAAATAAATTTTTTAAACTCATTTTCAAGAAATATGATAAACTTTATTCTCTAGTCAAAAAAAGGAATAGAAAAATGCTAGAATTTTAATGCTGTTAAATTTTTATTTTTTTGATAAAAGTCTAGTGAAAGTTTAATTTTTGATTGAAAAAATCATTTTTTACAAGAAAACGGTATCTTTTTTTTAGAAAACGGTTGTTTTTTCATTTTTTATTCTTATTTTCGATAAAGGAACATAAAACATAGGAGAAAGAGATATGAACAATTGTTTTATCTCTTTCTTATGAGAAAACACTCTTCTTCTTATGAAGGAAACCAATAGGCTAGAAAATTATATTGAAAAGCAAAACCAATCATTTGACTCCCATCAAAGGGTAAAAAAATGGAGCTTACTGATATTAGTAATTATTTTACTAGGCGTTATTTCTTTCTTAGGCTATCGTTATTATGATCATGAAAAAGTAAGTTCTTTTATTAATAATTTTAATACTGATTCTCCTTCTTCTGTACAACAAGATTCTATCAATCATTCTACTAATAAAAATAAAAATTTAGAATCTGATTTAGACACAGAAAATGATGTCATTATTGAATCTAGTAGTCATCCTTCTCCTTCTTTATATATTAAAGGAGATTTTGTAGTAGGAAAACCTCTTAGATTTATGTTAAAATATCAAGATGATATTACAGAACATTTTATTGATTTTGGAGATGGAAAAAATGTGAATATCAAACGTATGATTCATCATACTTATAAAAGAGATGGAGATTTTGAAATTTCATTTCAACCGCATGGCAGTAATAAAATAATAAAAGAAACAATACATATTAAAAGAAAAGAAATTCAAGCCAATAGCCAATTTGCAACATTGCTTTCTGCTAAAGAGTTGAAGCAAAAAAATAAGGCTAAAGTGAATCTAAAAGTACACCAAAGAGCAAAATTTCCAGGAGGTACAACAGCTTTGATAGCTTATTTACAGACTCATTTGAAAAATTTATCTGGTTTTAATGGAAGGATACTTCTTTCTTTTAATGTAAAGAAAAATGGAGATTTATCTCAGTTAAAGATTATTGAGGGAATTCATAACCAATTAGATAAAGATATTTTATCTGTTTTTGATAAAATGCCTAAATGGATTCCAGCTATCAAAAATGGAAAAAAAATACAAACAGAATATAGAATTCCTTTATATTTTGAAAAAGAGACATAAAGATTTTTAATAGTTTTTAGATATAAGAATTTTTGTGGTTATTAGTTCTGATTTGCTGATTTCGCCACCACGCACAATCGTGGTGGCATTTTTTTTGAATTATTGTAATAATTGAATAATATCTTGAATCGATTTATTCTCTTGTGTTCCTGTTTCCATATTTTTCAAGGATAACAATCCTGTTTCCATTTCTTCATTACCAATCACAATAATATATGGAACATTAATTTGATTGGCATATTTCATTTGCTTTTTCATCTTAGCAGGAGAAGGGTATAAATCAGAATTAATTCCAGCTACTCTTAAATGATTGAGACAACGAAAAGCATATAAATGAGAGGTTTCATCAAAAGCAATGAGTAATACTTTTAGACTTGCATTATTTTCTTTTGGAAAGAGATCTAGTTCCGTCATTACATCATAAATTCTTTCAGCTCCAAAAGAAACTCCTACTCCAGAAACATTTTTAAGACCAAAAATACTTGTTAAATCATCATAACGGCCTCCTCCTCCAAGACTTCCCATTTGTGCATCTTGAGCAACTACTTCAAAAATACATCCTGTATAATAATTCAATCCCCTTGCTAAAGTAATATCAAAATTTACATTATTCACTGTTTCTCTCACATCAAAATAATGATGAAATGTTTTGAGTTCTTCTATTCCTTTTAAGCCAATTTCAGAATTTTTAAAATATGGTTCTAAATCAGTTAAGGTATTGATTTCTAAAATGTCTAGTACTTTTTGAATTGCATCATTAGGGATACCTTTCTTTTTCATTTCTTCTTCTACCCCACTCTTTCCTACTTTATCTAGTTTATCAATAGCAATGGTCATATCCATAAAATAATCTGCAATACCTGCTGCTTCAGCAATACCTTGAAGTATTTTACGATTACTCACTCGAATATCTACACGAACACCTAATTGAGCAAATACCTCATCATAAATATGAATGAGTTCTGCTTCATACATTAAGGAATCAGAACCTACAACATCTACATCACACTGATAAAATTCTTGATAACGTCCTTTTTGTGGACGATCTCCTCTCCATACAGGTTGTATTTGATATCTTTTAAAAGGAAAAGAAATATCATTTTGATGTTGAACCACAAAACGTGCAAAAGGAACTGTAAGATCATACCTCAATCCTCTTTTAGAAATACTTGATAATACAGCATTAGAATTTTTATTTTCTAAATCTTCTTCTTTTGCATTTTTCAAAAAATCCCCATTATTCAAAACTTTAAATAAAAGTCTATCCCCCTCTTCTCCATATTTACCTGTAAGAGTAGTAAGATTTTCCATTACAGGAGTTTCTATAGGTCGATATCCATATTTAATAAATACCGATTTTATAGTATTAAAAATGAAATTTCTTTTATCAACTTCATCAGGCATAAAATCTCTTACACCTTTGGGCAATGATGGTTTCATGTTTTTATTTTTTATACGCTACAAAAATGTTGTATTTTTCTGAACTATCAAAAAAAATTGTAATTGAGTACAAATAAAACAGCAATAATAAATATTTTAAGGAGCTACCCTACTTTTAAGCCACTGATTTGAATGTTCTAGTTTATACTGTACTCTATCATGTAAACGACTTTGGCGACCTTGCCAAAATTCTATAAATTGGGGTTGTACCACAAAGCCACCCCAAAAAGGAGGGCGAGGAATATTTTCTGAATGTTCAAATATTTTTTGAATTTGTTCAACCCTATTTTCTAAAAATGAACTAGCATCAATTTTTTGACTTTGAGGAGATGCCCAAGCTCCTATACGGCTACCTTTGGGCCTACTTTGATAATATTGATCTGAATATTGTGAAGATAATAATTCTACTTTTCCTTCTATTCTAATTTGTCGTGCTTGTTCTAACCAATTAAAAACTAAAGCAACATTAGGGTTTTCTATTATTTGTTGAGCCTTTGCACTTTGATAATTTGTATAAAATACAAATCCTTTTTCAATAATTCCTTTTAATAAAACAATTCTTGCCGAAGGAAAACCATTCGCATTTAATGTGGCTAAAGTCATCGCATTAGGTTCTAATACTTCATTTTCAATAGCATGGTTCAACCATTTTTGAAATTGAAGAATAGGATTATCTTCTAATTGTTCTAAAGAAAGTGTTGGAGCATTATAATCTTTGCGAAGTGCTTCAATTTTTTTATTATCAATATTCATTGAATCAAGAGTGTTTTATAGCTAACAATAATTTTATTTTATTTGTTCCAATTGAATTCATAATAGGAAAGCCAAAGATATAAAATAAAAAAACCCCGCTAGTTTCTAGCGGGGACAAAAACAAAAAACAAAAACTATGAACAAACACTCACCTTTATATATCTTAGTTGTTAAATGAAATTTTAAAATCTGTTATTCACTATTTATTATACGCTTCTTTTTTCTTAAGGTTGCAAAAAAAAAATGTTTTTTTTCACTTTTTTTTATACTATAACCTAATCTCTATCAGATGGTTGTGTTTTAATCTGCATCCAATCTGGTAAATCATCTCCTGATTCTTCAATAAAGTTTACATTAGCACTATTTGCTGTAATATTAAGTATTTCAAATGTCCAAATATGTTGTTTTTTACAACCTGTAAAACATGAATCAAATTTGATAATATATTTTAATTTCCAACCTTTTGCAGTTTTTGTTGCCTCAATATCATTTCCATCTGTACTAGGAATTAATAATTTTATAGTATTAATTTCCTCTATAGTTTCTAACTGTTTAGCAATTGCAGCCATATTCAAAGCTTTATCTGCTTTAAGCATAAATAAGTTTTTCTCATCATCCCATATTTCATGCGAATGAATTTTTAAATTAAACTCTTTACATAAAGAATTAATTTTCGCATTGTCTGTCTTTTTATCTCCTAACTTTAGAGGCGTAGCCCATTTAGCTTGATTATTATAAATAACTTGGAGATTATCTACAGAAGGATTTGGAAAAGTATGCAATCTATGAGTTTTAGATACTGTCAATGCTTCACTAAATGGTGAATGGTAAACAGCTAGTAAAGCTACATATAATTCATTCGTTACTTCTTGAGGAGCTTGAGGAGATAAATCTGCAAAATCTGTTCCTTTAGAAATATATCTTAAAGCTAATCGAGTAGCATCTTTTTCATACATCTTTTTTTGATATTCTGTAAGTGTAGAATCATCTATTACAACATTAACAACTCTATTAAGATTGCTCGTAAAAGCAGTCATCAATAGCCAAGCGAAAGCTATTATAGTTAATTTAATAATATTTGATGTTTGAAAAAGCATTATGATTCAGTTTTATTATTGTATTTACTTATTCATTTCATAATTAATGCCAAGTAGCACTATTTTAGGTTTTACAACAACAAAGGGAAGTGTTTATTGTGACATAGAAATAGTTTCAAATCAAAAAGAAGAGTAAGGCATAAAAAATTGATTATAAAACAATTAAAGAGATAATTTTTCAATTTCAAATCCTCCAAGTATCAAATAATTTTATATTAAAATTATATTTTAAAGGAAAATATAATTGAGACTTTATCAAAAATTAAAAAAAGGAGTTACACCACAATTAGGTATAACTCCTTTTCTATTATTTTTAAATTAATATATTTATTAATTCCTAGAATATTTTTCTTCTGCTAGCAATAATTCACATTGCATCCACATAGGTAATTCGTCTCCTTTTTCATCCACTAGATTTACTTTTCCTTCTTGATCAATTAAGAAATTCCAAGAATGCGATTTTTTATCTTGCAAACTTGACCATTTACGAATAAATGAAATATGCCAATTTCCATTTTTAAAAGAAAGATCAATATCAGAATCAGGAGCCATATCCAAATTATTAGTAATTATCTTATGAATTCCATCTATTCCTTGGAATTTTTGAGCAAGAGCTTCTATATTATATAGTGTTGTAGATTCTATTGTAAGCATATCATGGCTATCATCCCATGTTTTTTTATCTGTAATAAATAAATCATATTCATCTATTAAATCAGAAACTTTACCCTCTACTTCATAGACATCATCTAATAAAGCATTAGCCCAATCTGCATTTTTATCATAAACTACCCAAAATTTATCAATAGCAATTGATGTTGCTGCTCGAATATTACAATTAAAAACTGTTGCTGCTTCAGGTAAATCACTTTGATAAATACTTACTAAAAGATTATAAATTTCTTTTGTCTTTTTTTGAGATATTTCAATTTTTTGTAATGATAAATCTTCTCCTTGTGCTTCTAATCTTATTGCCAATCGAGTAGCATCTCTTTTTAATTTACGTTCTATATGCTTAGGAATATCCTTTTGTTGGATGCCGACACCCATTGCCATCATAGAACAAGCTAAGAAGATGAAAAGAGATAACTTTGATATGGAAACAATTAAATTCAAATTAATGTAATTATATAAAACTATAAAAAATTTAGATAGTATTTTCTATCAAAAGGTAAATAGTTCTACGATTACAATTTCAAATCGTTACAAGAAGAAGCAAAATTTCTTACAAATATATTGTTAATGATCTTTTACAGGAGGCATTTTACAATCTTCATCTGGCTTTTTTCCACAAACAGTACAGTCTCCTAAATTATTTTTAATCATTGGATTATTAGTAGCGCAAGTCCCTCTAAACTCTTTACCTGTAAAAATATGTCGAATATTCATTAATAAAAATGAAATTCCAAATACTCCAAAAATGATAATAAGGATATATAAAAAATCCATAATTTAATTTTTTTTACAAATATAACAGCTAAACAGGTATAAAGGTTATCGTAAAGAAATTTACTTATGTAAATTTGTAAAAAAAATATCATGTCAATTAAAAAAAAGTATTTTCCTTCTGCTGTAGCTTTTGCTAGACTTCTAGAAATAATGGACGAATTGAGAGAGAAATGTCCTTGGGATAAAAAACAAACTCTACAAAGTCTTAGAAATTTAACAATTGAAGAAACTTATGAATTAGCTGACGCTATTTTGGATAATAATTTGAATGATATTAAAGAAGAATTAGGAGATATTATGCTCCATTTAGTTTTTTATGCCAAAATTGCAGATGAGAAAAAAGCGTTTAATATTGAAGATGCCATTCATTCTGTCTGTGAAAAACTCATTCAACGACATCCTCATATTTATGGAAATATAGAAGTAGCTGATGAAGAAGAAGTCAAAAGGAATTGGGAAAAACTAAAATTAAAAGAAGGTAAAAAATCCGTTTTATCTGGTGTTCCTAACTCTCTTCCTGCAATGGTAAAAGCTTATAGAATGCAGCAAAAAACAGCACAAGTTGGTTTTGAATGGGAAAATAAAGATCAAGTTTGGGAAAAAGTACAAGAAGAAATTCGTGAGTTTCAGGAAACTTTAGATTTAGAAATGAAGCAAGAGAAGAAAGAAGAAGAATTTGGAGATATATTATTTTCATTAATCAATTATTCAAGGTTTATCGATATTGATCCAGAAACAGCTCTTGAAAAAATCAATAAAAAATTTAAATATAGATTTCAATATATTGAACAACATGCTGATAAAGATCTATCTGATATGAGCCTTGAAGAAATGGATCTTTTATGGAATCAAGCTAAAAAGGATAACAGTCCATCATAAGATTAACAACAATTAAACAGATAAATAAAGTCACATTAACAAATTAAACAAAATAATTATAAATATCTTTTTATTACAGTTTATTCGTTGTTTTTTCTAAGCATCACATTAAATAATTTTAATAAAAAAACAACGAAACAAACACAAATAACTAATAATCAATTAATTAAACAACATTTTATAATAGTATTTTTATATCATAAAAAGATAAACAAAATTAAAATACACTCGTATAATAATATTCAAAGTAAAATACATCATAATTTGTGACGTTATATTTTTGATTTTAATGTAACAAATTGTATCTTTAATGAATCAATAAAATAGTGTATTTGTAATGAAGAACCTGATAGAAATATCTAAGATTGTAACGAAAAAGAAAGTAAAGAAAATAGAAATTTTTGATGACCATTCTTTAAAACATAAAAACTCAAAATTTAATGAATTTTATGAAGCTTTAATGGCTAATAAATTCAAAAACGATAGAGATGCATCTTCATTCTTATATGGCTGTAGTCCTACTGATGATAAATATAGGCAACTTAAGTCTAGGTTTAGAAAACGTCTTCTCAATACTTTATTTTTTTTAGATGTCAATTTACCTTCCACTTCAACATATGATAGAGCTTATTTTTCTTGTAATAAAGATTGGACTTTAGTCAAAATATTATTATCGAATAATGCAAGACATACTGCTGCTGCTTTAGCTCGTCAAATTTTGACTATAGCCTTAAAATTCAAATTTGCAGATGTAATCGTCAATTGTGCTAGAATATTAAGAAAATATTCATCAGAAGAAGGAGATGAAAAATTGTACGAACAATATGATCAATATAGCAAACAATTTCAAAATGTTTTAGACGCTGAAATTCGCTCTGAAGAATTATATCAAAGAGTGATTATGAACTATTATAAACCTCCTTCAAAAAACTTTAACCTCAAGGAAAGAATAGATACTTATTGTGATGCATTAGTTGGTTTATCAGAAATTTATGATTCTCCTATTGTTATTTATAATATGTATTTAGTTTGGACTTTTAGGTATGAAATGCTTAATGACTATAAAGCAATGCTTGAAGTTTGTAATAAAGCAGAACAATATATCAAAGATAATCCTACTTATTATAGAGGTGAAATGCAAGCCACGTTCCAACTTAAAAAGATGTCTGCCTATTTGCATCTTCAAGATTATAGTAATGGAAAAACCAATGCTGAAATTTGTTTAAAATCATTCCCTGCTGGAAGTGAGCCTTGGTTTGATTTTATGGAATATTATCTTTTACTAACCTTACATACAGGAAATTATATCAATGCCATTGCTATTTTCACAAATGCTGTCAATCATAGTAAATTTAAAAAAATTGATAATGAAATCAAGGAAAAATGGAAAATTTACGATGTCTATATCAATTATATTATAGAAAGTCAAGCTGAATATTTTCCTATTCTTGCTACTCAAAAGAAAAAAACATTTAGGTTATCTCGCTTCTTGAATGATCCTATTTTATACCCAAAAGAGCAAAGAATTTTTACAGTATTAATGGTGATTGCCCAAATTCTATTCTTTTTAGAAAAGAAAAGTTATAATGCTGTAACTGAAAGAGTAGATAGATTAAAATCTTATGCTAATAGACAGCTCAAAAAAGAAGAATATTTTAGAGCTATCCAATTCATTCGTCTTTTGCAACAGTTAGTAAAAGCAGAATTCGATTACAAAAAATTAAGTAATGTTGATAAATATTATGAGCGATTAAAAGATCAACCTTTCTTTTACAGAGGGCTCATTTCCGAACTAGAAGTCATCCCTTATGACAAATTATGGGATATGATTATTAAAAAAATTCAAAATATCAAAAAGTGATTCGTAGGAATTTATACCTTTGAGGAATTATTATTAAAGGTGAAATGAATAATCGTATCTTTTATACCCAATTAGCAATACTCATTCTTTTTTCAATTTCTTGGATAGGAGTTGCTGCTCTAATTCCTATATTATCCCCTTATACTTATATTGGAGCTACTTATTTCTTATTTTTTGCTCTATTTGTATGGATAGCATTCTTTCTAGGAAAAAAATCTTTAGTGAGTAATAATAAAAACTCATTTACAAGTCTTGTAATGGTTCTTATTTTTGCTAAATTAGTATTTTCATTGATAATTATCGTTGCCTATGACAAAATAGCTATGCCTCAAAATTCTTATCATGTTATTCATTTTTTAATTTTTTATCTTTTATATTCATTTTTTGAATTTAGAGTTTTATATCAATTAAGCAATCAAGATGGAGAAAAAAAATAATTATACTGCTAAAATAAATGACAATACTCTTTTAGAAATTAACAATCAAGAATTTTTAAATTTAGATTTTGTTTCTTTAGGAGAAAACAAATTTCATATATTAAAAAATAGCCAATCTTTTAAAGTAGAAGTGATTCATACTGATTTTGAAAATAAAACTTTTACCATTAAAATAAATGGTAATGAACAACAAATTCAATTATTAGATCATTACGATTTATTAATTCAAAAAATGGGCTTAAATATAAGTTCAGATAATAAAATGAATGAAGTAAAAGCTCCAATGCCTGGACTAGTACTAGATGTTTTAGTTGAAGCAGGACAAACTTTTGAAAAAGGAGAACCTTTACTCATTTTAGAAGCCATGAAAATGGAAAATGTAATTAAAGCTTCTGCTGCTGGAGTCATCAAAGACGTGAAAATTGCGCAAGGCGATAAAGTAGAAAAACTTCAAAAGCTAATCACCTATGCGTAAAAAACTCACAAAAATATTAGTCGCAAACAGAGGCGAGATTGCATTACGAATTATGAAAACCATTAAGAAAATGGGAATTTCTCCAGTTGCAGTTTACTCCGAAGTGGATCGAATGGCTCCCCATGTTCGGTTTGCAGATGAAGCTTATTTATTGGGCCCTGGACCATCTTCTGAGTCTTACTTGCTCATGGATAAAATCATTGAAATTTGTAAAGCTGAAAACATTGACGGAATTCACCCAGGTTATGGCTTCTTAAGTGAGAATGCAGTTTTTGCTAATAAAGTTAGCGATGCAGGTATTCAATTTATTGGTCCGTCTGCTCATTCGATTGAGATTATGGGAAGCAAATTGGCCGCTAAGGATGCTGTCAAGAATTATGATATTCCGATGGTTCCTGGGACGGATCAAGCCATAGATGATATTGAAAATGCGAAACAAGAGGCGGACAAAATTGGTTACCCGATTCTTATTAAAGCTTCTGCAGGTGGAGGTGGAAAAGGCATGCGGATTGTCGATAAGAAAGAAGATTTCGTGGAACAAATGGAACGTGCAGTCAGTGAGGCAAAATCCTCATTTGGTGATGGTTCTGTTTTTATTGAAAAATACATTGGTTCCCCTCGACATATAGAAATTCAGATTCTTGCAGACAGCCATGGAAATACGATCCATTTATTCGAACGAGAATGTAGCATACAGCGACGACATCAAAAAGTAGTTGAGGAGGCCCCCTCTGCAGTATTAAGTGAAAAACTAAGGAAGGAAATGGGGGAGGCAGCGGTCAGAGTTGCCCAAAGTTGTCAGTATGAAGGTGCGGGAACGGTCGAATTCTTAATCGATGAAAACCATAATTTTTATTTCCTCGAGATGAATACAAGACTACAA
>JAHDII010000339.1:1832-3181 GCA_020630895.1 Saprospiraceae bacterium | reverse complement strand
TAGCAATTCAACAATTAAAACCATGAATAAAGAAATTCTTCGATTAGCGATACCGAATATTATTAGCAATATTTCTGTTCCCCTACTAAGTTCTGTTGATACTGCATTAATGGGTAATGAAAAAGATGCTTCCTATATTGCTGCGGTAGGATTATCTTCTATGATTTTTAATTTTTTATATTGGGGTTTTGGTTTTTTACGAATGGGAACCACAGGAATGACCGCCCAAGCTTATGGAAGAAAAGATAAACAAGATATTGCAGATATTTTTGGACGAGGAATTTTGGTAGCTTTTTCTGTTGCTTTTTTATTTATTATTTTTCAAAGTTTTTTATCTCAAATAGGTACTCGATTAATGGCAGCGGATGAAGCCACTAATCCTTTAGTTTTAGAATATTTTTTTATTAGAATTTGGGATGCTCCAGCAGCTTTAGGAATGATGGTTTTTATGGGTTGGTTTTTTGGAATGCAAAATGCAATTTATCCCTTAATACTCACTTTAATTATTAATTTTACTAATATTGTAGTGAGTGTTATTTTAGTTAAACATTATCATTTAGATATACGTGGCGTTGCATGGGGTACTGTCATTGCTCAATATGTAGGATTATTATTTGCTTTTTTATTTTTTATGTTTAAATATAAAAATTATGCAAAACAAATTCAATTATCATTTATTTTACAATGGGATAAATTAAAATTATTTTTCTCTTTAAATAGAGATATTTTTATTCGTACCATTTGTTTAATTGTTGCTTTCGGATTTTTTTACAATCGTTCTTCGGCAATGGGTGTTACTATTTTAGCCATTAATCAAGTATTAATGCAATATGTAAATTGGATGTCTTATGGTATTGATGGTTTTGCTTATGCTTCTGAAAGTTTGGTTGGAAAATATGTAGGAGAAAAAAATGAAACTAAAAAAAATAAAGCTATTTATTTTTCTATGATATGGGGAGGAGTTTTTGCTTTGTTATTTACATTATCCTTTTTTATTGGAGATCAATATTTATTAAAAATATTTACAGATGATCCTATTGTCATACAAGAAGGAATCCCCTATTTAAAATGGATATTAATTTATCCTATTCTAGCTTTTGCTTCTTATATTTGGGATGGTGTTTTAGTAGGACTAACGGCAGGTGTAGCTATGAGAGACACAATGCTTTTATCGCTTATTGCTTTTATTATTTCTTATTATTTTTTACAACATTTAGGAAACGATGGTTTGTGGATAGCGATGTTAGTTTATGTTACGGCAAGGGGTATTACTCAAACTATTTGGTACAAGTATTTTATTTAGATATTAGACACTAGATTTATTAATAAATCTAGTGTCTAATATCTAA
>JAHDII010000339.1:0-1732 GCA_020630895.1 Saprospiraceae bacterium | reverse complement strand
AGTCTAATTTAATCAATCGGGAGTACTTTTATTTGTCCTGTAGATGTAATTAAAATATATTCTTTATCAGGTTTATTGTCAGCAACAGGAGGCGTTACATTAGGTTTTTCTTCTTTTTCTCTTACGTCATAAGTAACACTAATAGTATATAGCAACTGCATACTTGGTTCTACTTTTCCTGAGTTCATTACAAAATCGTGCGATTTAGGAAAAATAGGATCATAATATGAAGTAATATTTTTTTGTGCATTTTGTACATAACCACTTTTTTTCATAAATAATGAGCTACTAAAATATGCAGAATAACTAGAATATTGTTCTACAGGATACATTAATAAAAATCCATCTCCCATAGTTCTTTTTTTAGTTTTTAAATCAATATTTAAAACACTATTATTAAATTCTAATTTTTCATTTAATATTTCTACTGCTTTTTTTCTCATTTCATTTTTATACTGTTCCAATTTATCTGAATGATAATCTACTTTTACCATATCATAAATTTCTGCTTTAGCACAAATAGAAATTAATTCCTCTAATATTTTTGGATCTTTATATTTTATATGAAGATTTTTTTTCAGTTCAAACCCCTTAGGAATTTCTTTATATGTTTTTTTACTAAATACTTTTTTTTCTACTTCATATTCATACATAGGAACAAAAGAAATCATATCTACAAAAACTTCAGCAGATAAATTTTCACTCTTAATTTCTCTTTTGACACTCTCAATTTGTTGGCTCATTAATTTATCTGTTTCTTCCGCTGTAGTTCCTGTTTGTGTGGTAGCAAAAGTAGCAATATAAGAATCGGCATCTATATTATAAATTCCTGCAACTTCTATTGTAATATGAGTTGAATTTTGATATTTTACAGGAGCTTTTACATCTTTTAAACGATAAGTAGATTGTTGATTTTGGTTATTGTAATTTAAATTTCCTGATTCATAATTGACATTTCCTTTTTCTTGGGCATAACAAAATAAAGGAAAAACAATTCCTAATAATATAATTATTCTTTTCATGTAATTTATACTTTTTAATTTAACAAATTTAATTTTCAGTGATTTCATACTCTTTCATTCTTGAAAATAACCAAGTAGAAAAAGAAGATTTATTTTTATAGACATTAATTTCTTTTTGTTTTTTTAATGATTTAAATGTTCCTTTTTTATATGGATTATTTTTATTTGTAAATTCATAACATAATAAAAAATCTTGTGTCGTAGATTCAAATTGTTCTATAGTTATTTTTTTGTTATGAATTCTTACTTTATTATTATCAATAAAAAGTTCTCCTGTACTTCCATTAATAATTTCATAACGGTTATTTATCTTTTTTTTCAAAAAAAGAAGTAAATGTTGTCCTTTTTCTACTTTCTTAATTCGAGTATCACAAGTCCATTCTTTAAATTTTTGAACAGGAATAACTATCTTTTTTTCATTTCCTTTTATATTTTTTTGTATTTCAAAATCATACGTATTTTCATATACTGTTTGAATGGTTCCTATAACAATAATATCTGAAGATCCAATCATGATTTCTATAGGAAGAATCATTTTTTTTGCTGGGCTATTTGGAATAGAAAAGATTAAGAAAAAAACTAAAAATATATTTTGCATCTAAATGGTCTTTTTTAATTATAGATGCTATTTAAATTTATTTTGTTGTGTATAAAATAGATGTTATTGCGAAAAATTGATTATAGCCAACTTGATCTTTTGAAAATATACT
>JAHDII010000026.1 GCA_020630895.1 Saprospiraceae bacterium | reverse complement strand
TACTGAAACTATTGTAATCAAATATTCATACTGAAAATATTCCTTTTTCTATTTTTCCTAATCCTAGCAAAAAAGGACAACACTTAATACTAGAAATTGATATTCCTAACACTGACAATATGAAAATTCAAATGCTCAATATTCAAGGAATGAATATTCAATCTCAAATAGAACATGTGATTTCAGGAAAAAATCGTATTGAAATTCAAACAGCCAACTTAGCTGTAGGTTGGTACACTTTACAAATGATTATAGATGATCAAGTTCTTCATCAAAAAATAATGATTCAAAAATAAACTATTTAATAAAGCCTAATAAATTGGCAACTGTTTTTTAATGCTAGATGTAAAAATCTAGCATTTTTTTTATAAAATTTGATTCAAAACTTGCATCTACGACAAAAGTCGTTTATATTTGTACGACAACTGACGTAGATATGAAAAAGAAATACACACCATCAGAAGCAGAATTAGAAATATTACAAATTCTTTGGGAATTTGAACCTGCTACTGTAAGAACAATTCATGAGACATTAACTGAAAAAAAAGATGTAGGCTATACCACTACATTAAAACAAATACAACG
Organism: Saprospiraceae bacterium; assembly: GCA_020630895.1. Classification (GTDB taxonomy): domain Bacteria; phylum Bacteroidota; class Bacteroidia; order Chitinophagales; family Saprospiraceae; genus JAHDCE01. Next base: position 19,224 of record JAHDII010000026.1, on the reverse strand, counting down.
CTTATTCGAAAAAGGAGTTTTGAGTAGAACATCATCAGGAAAAACACATTTATACACAACGACTCTTAAAGAAAAAGAAATTAAAACAGGACTGATTGATAAATTAAAAAAAACAGCTTTTAATGGATCTGCCTTAGATTTGGTAATGCACGCATTAGGAAATAACGAAGCGAAGCAAGAAGAAATAGATATGCTAGAAAAGTTTTTAGAAGAACAAAAAAATAAAAAGAAATGATACCCATAACAGATCATATAATTTATTCATTTAGTTGGAGTATTTTTCATTCTATTTGGCAATTTATTGCTGTTGCAATGATATTAAAATTAATACTGCGATTATTGAATATTCAAACGCCCAAAACTATATATAATTTTAGTGTGATTGCTTTAGCTATTTGTTTTATTTTATTTAGCACTACATTTTATGTTGGCTGGAACAAATACAGTTCAGCTACACATGAGGTCACTACAAATAATGAAATTACAACACCAAAATTTGAACCTTATTTTCCTATAAAAGATACTGGTTCAATGATTATAGAAACACCCAATTTATATGAACAAATATCTCATTATATATTTCAATTTTCTACTTGGATTTTTCTTTTTTGGCTACTAGGAATTATTTTATTTTCTATACGATTTTTTAGTAGCTTTTATTTTTTAAATCAGTTTAGAAAAGTAGGAATAAAATATAATAAAGAATGGCAAGAAAAAACAAACGCATTGCAAAATAAATTAGGAATAAAAAGAAAAGTAACTTTCCTATTATCTCAAATAGCAGAACAACCCTTAACCTTTGGATTTTTTAAACCCATTATTTTAATGCCTATTGCCTACATAAATCAAATATCAGAACAAGAAGTAGAAGCATTAATTTTACATGAATTAAGTCACATCAAAAGAAATGATTATTTAATTAATTTATTTCAATCAATTATAGAAATATTATTTTTCTACCATCCTATGGTTTGGCATATATCGAGCAACATAAGAAAAACAAGAGAAGAGTCTTGTGATGATCAAGTAGTCGCTATAGGAAAAGATCCTTTAATATATGCACAAGCATTATTATTTACAAAAAAACAATTATTATCTCATCATAAAAATTATTTAGCCATGAATGCGACCCATCAAAATTCAAATCATTTTACAAAAAGAATTTTTCGTATTATGAAAAAAAATCCTAAAAAAACAAATCAAAGAAATACTTCTAATTTTTTATTTTTAATTATTATGTGTATTTGTTTTTTATCCATTGCAGCTTGCGCTTCATTGAACACATCCAAAAATAAAGTGGTAAGTATTTCAGCAGATAAAATGAACGTATTATATATTGGAGTAGATAATCCTATTACTATTGCCATTTCTAATATGGATTATAAAAATGTAACTGTTCAAGGAGAGGATGAATATATTAAAGTAATTCCTCAAAAAGAGATTGGAAAATATATAGTAAGAGTTTCAAAACCTGGAAATAGAAAAATATTTGTCAAAGGAAAAAATATTGAAGAAGAAATTGTATTTCGAATTAAAAGAGTTCCAGATCCAATAGCTTCTTTTAGTGCTGAAAGAAATGAATCTTCAGGGTCAATTGGTAGTAGTGCTTTTAAAAATAAAAATAAAATTCATGCCGCTTTATTAAATTTTGTTTTTGATGCAACATGTGAAGTTAAAGAATTTGAATTAACGCGAGTTCCAAAAGCTAAAGATCCTTCAAGAATTCATAACCATGGAAATGTTTTTTCTGACAGAACAAAGAAATTGATTGATCAAGCTGCTACAGGAGATGTATATTATTTTGATATGATAAAAGCTAAATGCCCTGGTGATGCAGCAGGAAGAAAATTAAATTCTATGGTTTGGCAAATTAAATAAAAAGAATTATATTCAATTGTTCTTATCCCTAATTAAAATAGTTTTAATTTTTAATTAGGGATATTTTTCATATTACACAATAGATTTTAAAAGTTTAATCCATTATGAAAATAGAATATTTATTCATGATATCTTTTATTATTTCATTTTTTAATCCATGGAATATTACAGATAATAAAAATAAGGTTTTAGAAAAAGAATTAAGTACCTCTATTGTTGCATCGCCAAAAGATAGTACCAAAACATTTATGGAAGGGCTCTCTTTTGAAAAATTTGAAAATGATAGTTTTAAATTTTCAGAATTTAAAGATAAAGTAATATTAATTCATTATTGGGCTACTTGGTGTGCTCCATGTATAAAACAACATCAACATGTTGAAACATTGTTTCAGCATATAAATAATTCTGATTTTAAAATCATTACAATTAGCATCGATAGTAATAAAAAAAATTGGATAAAATTTCTAAAAAAGAATAAATGGAATAGTACAAATCTCTATTTAGGAAATAATCATAAAAACCCCTTAATTAGTCTGATTACTGAAAGAACCGAACATGAAGATGGCTCTTCATCAATAAAAACATTAATTCCTCAATATTATTTAATTGACAAAAATAATACTATCATAGAAATAAATAATATTAAATCAAAAAAGACAAAGAATTTAATTAAAAAAAAGTTAGCAGAAAAATAATAAATTCCTGCTAACTCAACACTAAACTTTATATCTACACTTCAATTAACTACACATAGCGTTATTCAATTTTATTATAAAAAAGAAAAACCTTTTCTTTTTGCTTTACGAAATTTTGGGCATCTAGATTTATTTCTTTTATGCGGAACAAATACATTTCCTCTCGTTCCTGTTTGTTGTAAATAAATTCCCCAACGAATTTTGAAATACCAAAGTTGATCAAAATCATTAGGATCTCCTCTTCCATTTTGACTATCTAAAATCATTGTTTCTACACCTATTTCATGATGTCTAAAACTCAATTCTTTTGCCAGTCCTTCTAATTTATCATAATTCGTAAAATTATCTGTACTCACATCATCTATATAATCAGAACGAGTAACATCCCATCCCATATAAACTGCAAAAGAATGTTTTTTATTACTATATTCAAAACCTCCAATTACAGGAAAAGACATCGTCCATAAAGAATAATCTTTTCCTTCAATTTGTAAAGCTTTTAAAAATATTTTATCTCCTTGATAATAAGTATAAGGATTAAAATGAATTAAGCCTAAACCTCCTCCAATAAAAGGAGATAAAAATCCTTTATTTTTTACTTCAATTTGAAACGGCGTAAAAGTTGCCATTAAATTTGCAAAAAAAAGATTAGACCCTGCTGACAAATTTCTCATTTTTCGCCAAGCAGCAGGATCATTAGGTCCTGTAGGATCTATCCAAGCATCTTCTACCCAATAACTCGTATAACCTAGTTCCCCCGTTAGAGCAAAATATTTATTAAAATCCATTTTTGTAAACATAGAAAAAACAGGCTTGAATCTTTCAATATCATCCCAGTGAAAATTACCTAATTGAAATCCTGCCAAATCTGTTTGCATAAAAGCAATACCTAAATTAAAACCTACACTTAATCTTTTTTTAGGAGGCCAATACTGGCTATTAGCATATTTATTTTGAAGTGTGTTTTGAATAGATATTCCATTGGTGCTATATGATGGAATGTTAATACAAAAAATAAAAATTAATCCAATAAATATTTTTTTCATTTAAATTAGTTTTGCTTCAAAAAATGCAAAACGTATGCCACGAAAAAAAAAACATATCGAATATTTTTAAGTATTAAAAATATATAATGTCACAAAAAATATAATGCCTAAAATAATAACAATATAAAATATTTTGAAAATTACAGTTTTATAAATATAAAATTTAACACAAGTTTAAAATGGTTATTGCATCCAAATAAAAACTCATTTCACTTATTCATTAAATATAAAAATAAAAAAAATTATACTTCTCGTTCTAATTCAAAAACTGTAATTTCAGGAAAGATGCCTGTACGAAAAGAAAAGCCTTCTAACATACCAAAACCTCGATTCACATATAAATATTGATTGGCTTCTTCATATAATCCTGCCCAACGTTTATATACATATTTCCCAGGACTCCATTTTAATCCAAATAATTCTACTCCCATTTGAGCACCATGCGTATGCCCACTTAAGGTGAGATGTACCTGTTTTGGATGCTGTTTAATTTTTGTATCCCAATGTGTTGGATCATGGGACATTAAAATTGTAAAATCGTTTTTATTTATATTTTCAAAAGCTTTATCCAAATCACCTTTCTTTGGAAAAAATCTTCCTGCCCCCCAGTTTTCTACTCCTGCAATATTAATATGCTCTCCATTTTTTTCAATTTTAATATTTTCATTATTGAGTAATTTAAAATTACATGCTGCATATTTTTCTTTTATTTTTTTAATATTTTCAAAACTTTTACTTTTTTCATTTCTATATCCATAATCGTGATTTCCTGTAGAAGCATATTGTCCATAGGGAGCATTTAATACTTGAAATAAATCAATATAAGGATCTACTTCTTCGGCATAATGGTTCACCAAATCTCCTGTAAATAAAATAACATCTGCTCCTTGTTTTTGCAATAAATCTAAACCATATTTAACATTAGAAATATTATCAAAACTTCCTGCATGAAAATCTGAAAATTGAGCAATTTTAAATCCTTGAAAAGATTCAGGCAAATCCTTAAATGCTAATTTTATTTTTTTAATTTTAAAATTATATTTCCCTAAAGTCATTCCATGTAAAAAAGAAAAAAATGGAATAGCTGCAACAACAACTGCTGCTTGTTTTATGAAATTTCTTCTTTCATGTATTTTTTCAGGGAGCTCACTTACTTTTGTAGTTTTATAATGAAATAATTCAAAAATTTTATAAATATCTCCAAATAATAAAAAGGGTAACATAATAAATTTCACAATAAACATCGTCCAAATAAATGCTTGTAAAATATTTGTAAATCCATTTCTATCTGCTTGTAAATACCACAAATAATACATCAAAAAAAACATTCCTCCAAACTGAATCAATAAGGTAGAAAAATAAAATATTTTTCCTATTTTTTTTGCTCTATCAGAAGAAAAAGAAACATGTACTTTACTAAAATAGATATATAAATCAGGAAGTAAAACCATGAATATTGCTATTCCTAAAAAAATAATTCGTCCCATTATTTATTTTTATTATACAAGCATTGAATTATAAAATGTATTAAGCTATTTGTTGAATAACAAAGGTGAAGATTGAAATGTTTTATTTTCATGAAATTAATAGACTTTAATGAATACTTCAATCTTACACGTTAGATCATTATATAATAATTTACCAGTGTAAAGATTAGTTATTTTAATATTTTCGTGAAATTATAAACAAATATCCCTTACTTATGAATTTCAAAAAGTATTTTTTATTTCTTTTAATCTTATTAAGCTCAAAATTACAATCTCAAATTAATACCCCTTCAGGAGCTACAATTCCATTTGGTAGTAATACTAGTTATACAGGAAGTGTTATGTTTCCAACAAATTTACCTACTAATGGAACATACACTCAAGCTCAAGATGCTGCTGATGCTTATAATCAATGGAAAACAAATTATGTAGAAGCTTGTGGTGTTGGTAAATATCGTGTTAAATACGATACCCCAACAGAAACTGTTTCAGAAGGAATAGCTTATGGAATGTTATTAGCGGCTTATGCTGCGGATAAGGATTTATTTGATGGCTTATGGCAATACTATAAAGATAATTCTAATGGAAATGGTGTAATGAATTGGAAAATTAATAGTTGTGGAGGAGCTATTGGTACAGGAGGAGCCGCTGATGCAGAAATTGATGCCGCTATGGCTCTTTTGGTTGCAAATCATCAATGGCCTAATAACACTACTCCTCATAATTATGAAGCTGAAGCAACAAATTTAATTAATGCTATAAAAACAGTAGAAATCCAACCGACTTGGGCTAATGGTAGTTATCAACTGAATAATGGAGATCAGTGGGGTTTTGGTAATAATTGTCGTAATCCAAGTTACCAAGCACCAGCATATTTTAAACAATATGGAGAATTTATGAATGATATAGCTTTTTGGGATAATTGTGTTTCTGCAAGCTATACTCTTCTTAATAATAATGTCAATTCAAATACTGGTTTAGTAAGTAATTGGTCAGATCATAATGGTATCCCTAATTCCTGTAATGGTCCAAATGAATATGGTTGGGATGCCTGTAGGAATCCTTGGAGAATGGTAACAGATGTTGCTTGGTATGATGATACAAATGCAAAAAACATTTGTAATAATATGGCAAGTTATGTTCAAAATATCGGAGCCAATAATATAGCTGGACCTGTTGCACAAAGTGGAGGTGTAGGTTCTAATCATTCTGCTACATTTGTATCTACATTTGCTTTAGGTGTAATGGGAGCCAATACATCCTATCAAGGTCTTTTAGATCAGATGTACACAGAAACAGTAAATACAATCGATAGTCCTCCTTGGTATTTTGGTAATACATTACGTTGTATTTCTTTATTTACAATGACAGGCAACTTCTGGAATCCTCTAGATGCTATTTCTGGACCAGCTATCCCTTCCATTCAAATTACAAGTCCTCAAAATGCTGCTAATATTCTTTTAGGCAATGATATTAATTTAATAGCTAATGTTAGTGATTCTGATGGAACAATAACTAATGTTTCTTTTACCATAAATGGTCAAATCGTCAGTTATACACAAAATGGAATTTTTTATTCTAGTACTTGGACTCCAACAGAAATTGGAACATATATTTTTGAGGTATCCGCAACAGATAACGAGAATCAAACTTCTACTCAAAGTGTTACTTTTACTATTAGCGATAGTAATGTTCCTCCTCCTATAGCATCTAATTACAATCATGCAGAAGTATTACAAAAAAGTATTTATTTTTATGAAGCTCAAAGATCTGGTGCTTTGCCTACAAATAATAGAGTCAGTTGGAGAGGAGATTCAGGAATGGAGGATGGTGCTGATAATAATGTAGATTTAACTGGAGGATGGTATGATGCTGGAGATCACGTAAAATTTGGTTTTCCAATGGCATATACGGCAACAATGTTGGCTTGGAGTGGAGTACAAGATCAGCAAGCTTATCAGACAACAAATCAATGGCAATATTTAAAAGATAATTTAAAATGGGTAAATGATTATTTTCTTAAATGTCATATAAGAAATCCTGATGGTTCTACTCAACGATTCTATGGGCAAGTAGGAAATGGTTCTGCTGATCATGCTTGGTGGGGACCCGCAGAAGTAATGCCAATGAATCGTCCTTCATATTATGTAGATTCTAATAATCCAGGTACAGATTTAACAGCTGAGACGGCAGCAGCATTAGCAGCAGCTAGTATTATTTTTGTTAATGATGATCCTATTTATAGTGCTGAATTATTAGATAATGCCATTGCTTTATACAATTTTGCAGATACTTATCGAGGTAAATATTCTGATGCTATTTCTGATGCTACAGCTTTTTATAATTCTTGGAGTGGCTATAATGATGAATTAGTTTGGGGTGCTATTTGGTTATATCGCGCAACAGGAGATATTGCTTATTTAAATAAAGCCATAGCAGATTATGCTCACTTAGGAACAGAACAATCAGGTGAAAAATCATGGCATTGGACTATTGCTTGGGATGATAAATCTTATGGTGCTTATGTGCTTATGGCAGAATTGACTGGACAAACTCAATATATGCAAGATGCTGAAAGATGGTTAGATTATTGGTCTGATGGATACAATGGGCAACAAATTAATTACTCTCCTGGTGGACAAGCACATTTGGATACTTGGGGCTCTTTAAGATATGCTGCTAATACTGCTTTTGTAGCAATGGTTTATGCTGATGTAATAGCACCTACTAATCCTACTAAGAGTGCTACATATAGAGATTTTGGTATTGGACAAATTAATTATATTTTGGGAGATAATCCTCAAAATAGAAGTTATATAATTGGTTTTGGAAATAATCCCCCTATAAATCCTCATCATAGAACTGCTCATGGCTCATGGGCAAATAGTATTCAAACACCAACTGATAATCGACATATCCTTTGTGGTGCATTAGTAGGTGGACCTTCCTCGCCTAATGATCAATATACAGATGATCGAAGTGATTATATTGCAAATGAAGTAGCTTGTGATTATAATGCAGGATTTACAGGAGCTATAGCAAGAATGGTTACTTTATTTGGAGGAACTCCTTTAGCAAATTTTCCTATAGAAGAAACTCCTTCTGGAGAATATTATTCTAATGCAAAAGTCAATTCTATAGGAAATACTTTCACAGAAATCGCTGTTTGGGCAACCAATCATTCTGCTTGGCCCGCTCAAGTTACAGATCAAATGTGTTTTCGTTATTATGTAGATTTAAGTGAAGGATTTAATGCAGGTTATACTATTAATGATTATACTATAAGTTTAAACACTGCTCCAAACGGTACTACTATTAGTCCCCTAACGCTATGTGGAGGAACAGAATATTATGTAGAAGTTTGTTATAGTAATATAGATATTTATCCAGGAGGGCAAAGCGAATCTCATAAAGAAGCTCAAATCAGAATTGCTTTACCTAATGATGCTCCTACATCTGCTTGGGATCCTAATAATGACTGGTCTTATAATAATATGAACAATAACCTTAGTCCTAATGATCATATTCCTTTATATAATAATGGGCAATTACTATATGGCAGTCTTCCTTCTTGTGATAATGGGAATAATGCTCCTGTAGCATGTTTTACAACTACACCTCTTTCAGGTGATGCACCTTTAACTATCAATTTAAATGCTAGTTGTAGTTCTGATGCAGATGGAGATATTCTAAGTTATACTTGGGATTTAGGAAATGGAAATACAGGAACATCAGCTATTTTATCTGAGACATATACTACTCCAGGTATCTATACTATTATGTTAACTATAGATGATGGAAATGGTTCTATATCCTCAGAAACTATTAACATTACAGTAATTGATAATAGTCCTCAACCTCCTACAGCTGCTATATCAGCGAATCCTATTTCTGGCGGTTCTCCTTTAACTGTTAATTTCGATGCTACCAATTCTACTGATCCTAATGGAGATAATTTAAGTTATACTTGGGATTTTGGTGATGGAAATACAGGAATAGGAGCAATACCAATTCATACTTATACAAATATTGGTACTTATATAGTTACAGTAAATGTTGATGATGGTAATGGAGGAATAGATCAAGCAACTATTACAATTAATGTTATTAATTCAACTCCTGAAGCATGTTTTACGACTTCAACAACTACAGGTAATGCTCCTTTATCTATAAATTTTGATGCTAATTGTTCTACAGATACTGATGGAGATATTCTTAGTTATACTTGGGATTTTGGTGATGGAAACACAGGAACAGGGGCAACTACTTCATATAGTTATATAGATCCAGGTACATATCAAGTGACACTTACAACGAATGATGGTAATGGAGGAACAGATGTAGAAACTATAACCATCACAATAATTGATAATACTCCACAACCTCCTACAGCATGTTTTACAGCAAATCCTACAAATGGAACGATTCCCTTAAATTCTAATTTTAATGCATCATGTTCTACAGATCCTAACAATGATAATTTAACTTATACTTGGGATTTTGGCGATGGAAATACAGGTTCTGGAGTAAATATAAATCATAATTTTACAACTACAGGAACCTTTATTGTTAGCCTAACAGTAGATGATGGTAATGGAGGAAGCGATACACAAACTATTACAATAACTACTCAAGATAATAATTCAAATAACTCCTCTCCTACTGCTGGAATTGTAGCTAATCCAACCAATGGAGTAGCACCTTTACTTGTCAATTTTAGTGCTGGAAATTCTTCTGATCCTGATGGAGATATTCTTAGTTATACTTGGGATTTTGGTGATGGAAACACAGGTTCCAATCTAAATGCTTCAAATACTTATACCGCTCCAGGAACTTATACAGTTACCTTAACTGTAAATGATGGTAATGGTGGAATAACAACTGCTACAATTACAATTATTGTGCAACCAGGAACAGGGAATCAATATCCAACTGCTAGTATTAATGCTACACCCACATCTGGGAATAGTCCTCTAACTGTTAATTTTGATGGTAATAATTCTTCTGACCCTGATGGAGATAATCTTAGTTATGCTTGGGATTTTGGCGATGGAAATACTGCTAATGGAGTTAGTACAACACATACTTATACCATTGGTGGTACTTATACCGCTACTCTTACAGTAGATGACGGCAATGGTGGTACGAGCCAAGCAACAGTAAATATTGAAGTTAATGCCGTCAATGATATTCCAATAGCTTGTTTTTCTGCCACTCCTACTTCTGGAACTGTTCCTTTAGTAGTAAGTTTTGATGCAAGTTGTAGTTCTGATCCTAATGGAGACAACTTAACTTATACTTGGGATTTCGGTGATGGAAATACTGGTACAGGAATAAATCCTAATCATACCTTTAATGATGAAGGAACTTATACTGTTACTTTAACTGTAGATGATGGTAATAATGGCACTCATATTTATACTATGGATATTGATGTTCAAGTTGCTAATACCAACCTAATTCCAACAGCTTGTTTTTCTGCTACGCCTACATCAGGTGTGGCTCCTTTATTAGTAACACTTGATGCAAATTGTTCTACTGATCCTAATGGAGATAATTTAACTTATACTTGGGATTTTGGCGATGGAAATGCAGGTACAGGCATGAATATTAATCATACATATTCTAATACTGGTTCTTATATCATTACACTTATAGTCAATGATGGTAATGGAGGAATAGATAATTTCACTACTATAATAAATATTGGAAATACTGCAACAGGAGACTTAAAAGTATATTATAGAACTTATGATCTAAATGCAACAGATAATCAAATTCGACCTCATTTTCAAATAGAAAATAACGGCACTGAAAATATCCCATTAAGTGAATTAACTATCCGTTATTGGTATTCAAAAGAAGGGAATGAAGCAGAGAATGCTTGGGTAGATTATGCTACTTTAGGTAATAATAATATTACTACAAATTTTTATCCTATGAATAATCCTACTTTAGATGCGAATTATTATTTTGAACTAGGATTTACAGCTAATGCAGGTACTTTAGCAAGTAATTCTAATACAGGTGAAATCCAAACTCGCTTTGCAAAAACCAATTGGTCTAATTATAATGAAAATGATGATTATTCTTATGACCCATCAAAATCTACTTTTGAGTGTTGGGAAAGGGTGACTCTATATAGAAATGGTAATTTAATTTTCGGAATGGAACCTAGTGGAAATACTAGTCTTCCTAATCAAATACCTCTTGCCAATATTGTCGCTAATCCTTTGAATGGTATTGCTCCTTTAACCGTTAATTTCAATGCCAATAATTCAACAGATCCAGATGGAGATCCCTTGTCTTATACTTGGAATTTTGGTGATGGAAATACCGCTACAGGAATTAATACATCACATATTTATACGACTGCTGGTAGTTATACTGCTACACTAATTGTAGATGACGGAAATGGAGGTTCTGATCAAGTGACAATTAGTATAAATGTACAAAATGGAACTACTAATCAAGTACCTATTGCTATCATTAATGCTAATCCTAATAATGGTACAGAGCCACTAGTTGTGAATTTTAATGCTAGTAATTCTTCTGATCCTGATGGAGATAATCTTAGTTATACTTGGGATTTTGGTGATGGTACTACAGCTACAGGAGAAAATATTTCACACACATATCTAAATACAGGAAATTATAATGTAGTATTAGTTGTTTCTGATGGAAATGGAGGAATAGATACTGAAACAACAGTTATTATTGTTCAATCTTCAACTGCCAATCAACTGCCAGTTGCTGTTATCAATGCTACGCCAATAGCAGGGCTTTCTCCCCTAACTGTTAATTTTGATGCTAATGGTTCTTCTGATCCTGATGGAGATAATCTTAGTTATACTTGGGATTTTGGCGATGGTACTACCAGTAATGGAATTACAATTCAACATATTTATACTTTGCCAGGTATTTATACTGCAACATTAACTGTATCAGATAATAATGGAGGAGTTAGTACTCAAAGTATTGTAATTGATGTACAAGAGACTACAACTCCTATTAATCAAGACTTAGATGTAGAAATGGAAATTACATCTTATTGGCAATCTGGATTGTGTGCAAATATTCATATTACTAATATTGGAACTACTGTTATAAATAATTGGACTATTAGTTTTAATATAGAAGGAGATATTAATAATTTATGGAATGCTCATTGGTCAGGTTCACAAACTAATGGTTATACTGCTAGTGATATGGGATGGAATGGAACTATAAATCCTGGCGAAACAATAACTATTGGTTTTTGTGCTTCTCATGATGGTTCTTTTCCTCCTCCTAGTTCCGCTCAAGCCAATGGAGAAAATATTAGTATGAGGCTAACTTATAATGTTGATGATAATACTGTACCTATTTCAAATATATTGACAGATAATACTAAAATAAATATTTTAGTATATCCTTCTGTAAATGATGGGAAATTTAATTTAGGTCTTACCAATAATATTAATTCTTCTTATACTCTTAATTTATTTAATACTGAGGGAAAATGGATGAAAACATTAATTGAAGAACCAAGCTATTCTATAGGTCAAATTCTTAATTTTGATTTGAATCTTCTTCCTGGAGTTTACTTTATTCATTTATCTTCTAAAGAAGGAATTAGTGGAATTGTAAAAATCGTAGTGATGCGATAAAGTGGATAATTTTTTTTTTAGTCCTTCATAAATCCGTATTGAAATATTTCAATACGGATTTATTTTTTCTTTTCTAATAAACAATAGCTGTATCTATAATAATATCATTAGTTAGCGTTTTATGAACTGGACATTTTGCAGCAATTTCTTTCAATCGTTCTTTTTGTTCATTCGATAAGTTTCCTACAAATTTTAATTTTTTCTGAATGTGATCTAATGAAGTTTTTTTATCTCCTTCTTGAATTTGTTTTTTAGAATGAGTTAAATAAACAAAGACTTCTTGTAAATCCCATTTTTTACGTCGAGCATATAATTTTAAAGTCATGGCAGTACAAGCGGCTAGTCCTCCGTTTAATAATTCATAGGGTGAAGGACCAAAATCATCTCCACCAATAGATGAGGGTTCATCTGCAATAAAGCTATGATTTTTTGTCTGAATAGATGTAGTAAAATTATCTTCTAACAGATTAAGATGTCCTACAATTTGTTCTCCTTCTGTAGATAATTCATGATTGATTTTTTTAGGAAAATATCGTTGAACCCAAGTTCCTATTATATTTCCTACATAAGCAGCATCTTCTTTTTTACTTAATAAATGATCTGCTTGATCTAAAGAAACAAAACTTTTAGGATGAAAAGCATGGTGGTAAATTTTTTGAGCATTCTCTACCCCTACAATAGTATCAAAAGGAGAATGCATAATTAATAAAGGCTTTTTTAATTTTGCAACAATAGCTAATAAATCTGTTTTTTTAAATTCTTCTACAAATTCTTTATTAATATTAAAAGGTCTTCCTCCTATATTTACTTTTACATTTCCTTTTGTTTCTATTTCACTAATCTGATGAGAAAAATGACGAGTAGTATGTTCGGCACTTGCAGGGGCTCCTATTGTTGCTACTGCTTTAATAGATTCTAATTCAGACGCTGCTGCAATTACAGCAGCACCTCCTAAAGAATGTCCTATCAATAAAGAAGGTGCTTGATAATGTTCTGTAATAAATTGATGGACATCTTTAATATCTAAAATATTCGCTGAAAAATGACTATCTGCAAATTCTCCATGACTATTTCCTAATCCTGTAAAATCAAATCTAATGACTCCAAATCCATGTAATGTAAGAGCTCTTGTAACATGAATAGCAGCATTTAAATTACTGCTACAAGTAAAACAATGAGCAAATATGGCAAATTTTTTAGCTTTCGAATTGGGAGGTAATTCTAAACGCGCATTTAATTTTATACCCTTTCGATTGATAATGGATAGTTTTTCACTTTTCATAATTTTATTTTTTAAATATGAATATGATTTTTAGATTTTGTGAATTTTGAATATTTACTAAATATCAATTTTAATTTAGGATCAATCCATTTTTTACAAAATGCTTTTTCTGGATTTTTTTTATAATAATTTAAAAATGTTTCTTGATTTAATTTAAAATCAACAAAAGGTAATACTTGAGTAATTAATGTTTTAAAAAATTGCTCTTGCAATTGTATTAAAATACTTTTTGCTTCTTGATTTTGTTTTTCAGAAAAAGTATAAATAGCTGATCGATATTTTTTTCTCATTGAATGATTGGAAGTAGAACTATGCGTATATAAATGAATTTCTATTAATGTATTTAAGGATATTTTAGCAGAATCAAAATGAATTATTATTGCTTCAGAAAAAGTATTGTTTTCCTCGCTTGAAGCAATCCATCCTTGCTCTACTTTTTCTACTCCAATTAAACTTTGAAAAATAGCTTCGGTACACCAATGACACCCACCTCCCAATCCAATTTTATTTAGCTCTACCATTATTGAAATTTATTTTTTACGAGCTACAAGATAACATAGAACAACCTACTTTATGTCTTGCCCATTCAGGACGTAAAGCAAACCATTTTTCGTTTTCTATTTGTTCATCATAAGGCTTTTTGAATAATTGATACAATTCTTCTATTAAAGATTCATCTCCTTCATTGGCTTTATCAATTGCCATTTGTGCCATATAATTTCTAAATACATATTTAGGATTCACTTGATTCATTTTTTCTTTTCTTTCTTCATCGTTCCTATTTTCTTTTTTTAATAATTCAACATATTGAGATAAACATTTTTCCCATTCTAACCGAATTTCATTTACAACTTCTGAAGGACGATAAAATGCTGGCATTATTATTTTTAAATTCTCCCCTATTTTTTTTTCTTCTTTAGAAATATTAGCCAAATTTCTAAAAAATATTGTCATATCTGTTTCTGTAATTTGTAGTGTTTTTATTAACTGATTGATAAAAGATATTGAATCAACGTCATCTGTATGTAATCCTAATTTTGACAACATCATTTTTTTATTTCTTTTAGGATATTCATTTTTAAAATGAAGAAGAATTTTTTCAAGAGGTTCTACTTCTTCAATCATAGGATATAAGGCATTCGCTAATTGAATTAAATTCCATAAAGCAATATTGGCTTGGTTTCCAAAACGATATCTTTTTCCTTGAGCATCGGTAGTATTGGGTGTCCAATTAGGATCATATCCTTCTAACCAACCGTAGGGACCATAATCAATAGTAAGACCTAAAATGGATAAATTATCTGTATTCATTACGCCATGAACAAAACCTACTCTTTGCCAATGAATGCTCATATCTAAAGTTCGTTCTGCTACTTGCTGAAAAAATTCGATATAACTTTCTTTTCCTTTTGTTTTAATATTAGGATAAAAATGTTTTATCGTATATTCTACTAATTTTTTTAAAGTATCATAATCTTGTCTTGCTGCAAATATTTGAAAATTTCCAAAACGAATAAATGAAGGTGCTACTCTACATACTACAGCTCCTTTTTCATAAGCAGCATTTCCATCATACATCATATCTCGTAATACTTCATCACCTGTAAGAGCTAAGGATAATGAACGAGTGGTAGGCACTCCTAAATGGTACATAGATTCGCTGCAAAGATGTTCTCTTATCGAAGATCTTAAAACGGCTAAACCATCTGCGGAACGAGAGTAAGGTGTAGCCCCTGCTCCTTTTAATTGTAATGCCCAACGTTTATTATTGTGTTCAATTTCACAAAGATTAATTGCTCTACCATCTCCTAATTGTCCTGCCCAATGTCCGAATTGATGCCCTCCATAACACATCGCATAAGGTTGAGTATTCTCTAATATTTCAGCCCCAGAAAATATATTTTTAAAATGTTCTGTTTCTTCATCTCCATTTTTCAATCCTATTTCTTCTAACATTTCTTTAGATGTATGAATGATTTTAGGAGCAGAAGGTACTCTAGGAGTTACATAAGAAAAACAAGCATGATGTACTTGTCTTCTTGTATTATTTTTATTAGGATCAGCAGGTAATTCTTTATTAAAAGTATCTGATATATTTAAATTGATTTTTTTCATTTTTAGATTATTTAATAGACTTTATAAAAATAATTCTGTCCATTTTTCATTGGTTCTTGCTACTTTTTTAATATAAGAACAAATCGCTTCTCCTTTTAGATCATTTTCTTCCATATATTGAAATGTTTTTTCTACTAATATTTTACCAATCCCCTGTCCTCTTAATTGATAAGGAACTTCCGAATGTACTAAATATAAAATATCATTTTCTTTTGTATAAGTTACTTTAGCAATTCTATCTTCAACTTCCATTTCAAATCGTTGTTGTTCTGGAATGTGTTTTATTTCTGAAATATTCATTTTAATATTTATTGAATTTTACAAAATTAAAAGAATAGAGAGACATTAAAAAAATGCCCTCTATTCTCTCCTTATTTAAATAATCATAAACTTTTTAAATATTCTATTGCCTTATCTACATTAAGATGAAAATCATTAAAAATAACTCTATTATTTTCATCTATTAAAATGAACCAAGGAGTTCCTCCTGTTCGATAATCAAACATGGTTTTACTTCGATTATTAGAAGATGTATCACCTTCATCATGACCAAAAGGAATTTCTAATTCATATTCTTTTTGAATTTCTATCATTCTTTCAAAAGTATTAGCATGTTTTCCTTCAAAAACTGTTTGTATGGCTAAAAATTTTATTTTATCATTTTCTTTTAATTCTTTAACCATTTTTTGCAAGGCTGGTAATCCTCTACTATGACAACCTGGACACCATGCTTGAAAACAATAAATAACTTTAAATTTTCCTTCCATATCTTTTAAAAGAACGGCTTCAGATTGCTCTTTTCCTTGTCCATTTACCCATTTATCTACTCTTAATTCTGGAGCTTGAAGTCCTTCTATTCCATATTTCATTGTATCTCTCATTTCTTTATTATTTAATTCATAAATATTTTTACTATTCACATTAAAACTATCTGTAATAATTTTACTTGAAGAGCATAAAAACAAAAATGTAACAACGACTAATATCATCCATCTCATGCTGATATATATTCGGGCTTTAATTTATCCATATATTGCTTTTTCAATTTAGCAATTTTAGGATTAATCACTATTCTACAATATCCAGCATAAGAATTTCTATTATAATAATCTTGATGATATTTTTCAGCAGGATAAAAAATATCTAATGCTTCTAATTGAGTAACAATTGGGTTAGAAAAAGTATCTTTTAATTGGTTTATTACTTTTTCTGCAATGCTTTTTTGCTCTTCATTATGATATAAAATGATAGAACGATATTGTGTTCCTCTATCTGCTCCTTGTCGATTTAAGGTCGTAGGATCATGGCTCGTCATAAAAATAGTTATTAATTCTTCATAAGTAATTTCATTAGGATTGAACTCTACTTGAACTACTTCTGCATGTCCTGTTGTACCTGTACAAATAGCTTTATAATTTGGATCTTTTGTTTCTCCTCCTGTATAGCCAGAAACAATACTTTCTATTCCTTTTAATCTTTGGACTACTGCTTCAATACACCAAAAACATCCTCCACCAAAAGTGGCAATTTGATTATTTTTTTTCATTTTCATTCTTTTTTAAAGATTCTGAATTAATACAATATCTCAATCCGCTTGGAGCGGGTCCATCAGGAAATACATGCCCTAAATGACTATCACAAACATTACACATGACTTCTACTCTAGTCATACCCAAAGTATTGTCTAATTCGTATTTAATAGCATTTTCTTGAACTGCCTGAGTAAAACTAGGCCAACCTGTTCCAGAATTAAATTTTTCTGTAGAATCAAATAATTCTGTTTCACAACATATACAATTGTACAAGCCTTGCTCAAAAGAAGAACAATGTTCTCCTGAAAATCTCGCTTCTGTTCCTTTAGCTCTAGTAATCCGAAATTGTTCTGGAGTTAAAATCTCTCTCCATTCTTGTTCTGTTTTTTCAACTCTTCTATCAGGCGTATGGTTTCCATTTTTAGCTAATTGAATCACATCATTCCAACGTAACATAACTTTTCTTTTTTAATTAACGAATTATATTATGATTTACGATACAAAGATACGGGTAAAGAATCCTTAATGGTTAGGTGGGATTTCCTTGATATTTGTTGAAAATTCCCTTGATGTTTTTAAAGCTTTGATATTCTATATTTAGAAGGAGATAATTGGGTATGTTTTTTAAAAAATTGACTGAAAGAATGTATATCATTAAAATTCAATTCATCTGCAATTTCTTGAACAGGTAGTCCAGAATATCTTAATAAACGTTTTGCTTCAATAAGCCTTCTTTCATTAATAATTTGAAGAGGTGTTTTTTCTATATATTTTTTAAATACATTAGATAATGTTTTAGGAGATTTAAATAACATATTTGCATAATCTGCTACTTTAGTTTTATTTCTAAAATGCATTTCTACTAAATAATTATACTCTCTAATAATTCCTATATTAGTAGAATCGTTGATAATAGAAAAGTTTTTATTATTATAAATTCTTAAAGAAAGAATTAAAAATCTTTTTAAAAGAACTCTCAACATTTCTAATTTTAGAGCGTCATTTTCTTCCATTTCCATTTTGAGAATTTCCCAAATTAAATGAAATGATTTTAATTTATTTTTTTCAACTACAATTTTTGGAATAGAAATTCCACCAAAAAAAAGAACTCCTCGACAACCTACATCATCATCATGTTTTTCTATACAATAAAATGATTTATTAAATTGAATAACATTTAATTTTTCAAATTGATATTTTTCTATTTTATGAAATTCTGAAATAAATAAAATACAATTTTTATTGAGATTTACATTAGCTCCATCAATAATAAAAGAAGCATTAGTTCCAATATTCCAAATTATACTTAAACCTGTTTTTAAATCTTGATCAAACATATACATTCTTTCTGGAACGATTTCAGAAATAAAAATAGTTTCTTGTATTGGTCCTATAAATTTCATGTTCTTTTTTTTAGATCAATAACTGTTTAAAATAATTATCACCATTTCTAATTTTAAGATGTCATTTTCTTTTTAAGATTTTCTCAAATTAAATAAAAGGATTTTAATTTATTCTTACTAATACAACTTTTGTGAAA
>JAHDII010000338.1 GCA_020630895.1 Saprospiraceae bacterium | reverse complement strand
GACGTGAGCTCTTACCTCACATTTTCACCCTTACCACGCCTTTGGCGTGGCGGTTATTTTCTGCTACACTTTCCTTACCACGCCAAAGGCGTGGCACCATCCGTTAGATGGCATGGTACTCTACGTTGTCCAGACTTTCCTCTTTATAACTATTTATAAAGCGACAGGATAGTTTGTAGTGCTTTTTGTCGATTTTTTTTTACAAATATGACACAAAATTATCATCTTTGAGCAAAGAAATAACATTTATTAAAAATGAAAAAGTTCCTAAAACTTATTTTACCCTTATTACTCATTATTGGAGTAGCGGCTGTACTGTTTGGATATCCTTATTACAAAGCGATTTATCTTCCAAATGTTCCTGAGCAATTGTCTGAAAAATATATCTATATTCCTAGCGGTTCTTCTTATGAAGACGTTGTTTCTAATTTAGTAGATAATCATTTTTTAATCGATGAAGGTTCATTTAGAAAGGCAGCTCAATTGATGAAATTTAATAAAAGGCAGACCATGCGTTCTGGTAGGTTTGAAATCCAACCGAATATGGGTAATCGTCCTTTAATTCAATTATTGCGTTCAGGGAAACAAAGTCCTATTAGAATGACGATTTCCTATGGACGTTTGCCTGAAGATGTAGCAGGAAAGGCATCTACTTATATCGAAGCAGATTCTTTATCTATTTTAGATATTCTAGAAAATGAAACAATTTTAAAAGAATATAATCTTAAACCAGAAACAGCAGTAACAGCAATTATTCCTAATACGTATGAATTTTTTTGGAATACTAATGCGAATGATTTTTGGAAAAGAATGATTAAGGAACATCAAGCTTTTTGGGATGAAGAACGCTTAGCTAAAGCCAAAAAATTAAATTTAACTCCTGAAAAAGTATATACTTTAGCTTCTATTGTTGAAGGAGAAACTAATTTTAATCCAGAAAAACCTAGAGTAGCAGGAGTCTATTTGAATCGTTTAAAAATTAATATGCTACTTCAAGCAGATCCTACTTTAAAATTTGCTACTCGTGATTTTGAAGCTAAAAGAGTTTTAAATAAACATAAAGAATTTGATTCTCCTTATAATACTTATATGTATGCAGGGCTTCCTCCTGGACCTATTATGCTGGCTTCTATTTCTTCTATTGATGCTGTTTTGAATTATGAAAAACATGATTATTTGTTTTTTTGTGCAAAACCTCCTGCTAATATTAATGATAAACCTAGAGAACATGCCTTTGCAAAAACGTTACAACAGCACAATGCTAATGCTCAAAAATATTATAAATATTTGCGTGAAGCAGGAATCCGATAAAATATAAATGATGAAACAATCTCCTAGAAATGCTATTGGTATATTTTTAATTCTTATTTCTTTACTCTGTTTATATCCTGGGTTGACACATCATATTTTGAGTATTAAGATTAATGGTACATTTCCTATTGTTGGAGAAATAAAATTATATTCTTCTACAAGGAGTATTATTGGAACAATTCAAGATTTATTTCTAAATAATAATAACTTGGTCGCATTTTTAATTTTATTATTTAGTGTTATTATTCCAATATTAAAAGCTATTATTTTATTATTTATTTTATTTTTTAAACAATTCAAATATCGTTCTCAATTACACCAAGGAGTTTCTATTATTAGCAAGTGGTCTATGGCAGATGTTTTTGTAGTCGCTATATTTTTATCTTTTTTAGCGGTTCAATCTAATAAAGATATTCATGCTTATTTACACGATGGTTTTTATTATTTTTTGACTTATTGTATGTTATCTATTTTAGCTTCTGTTGTTATAAAAATTGAGGATGTTTAGTATTGGAGTATTTAGTATTTGAGTATCTAGTATTTAGATGTTAGACTCTAGATTACTAGATACTAACATCTAAATACTAAACTCTTTTTACTGTAGTGTTATTTTTTTAGTAGCTATTGCTCCTGTTTTTGTTTCTTTAATTTGCATTAAATAATTTCCTGTTGCTTGATTTTTTAAAGAAATAGAATGCGTTCCTGAAGTAACAGAATTATCTTCATACACCTTACGTCCAGCAGTATCAAAAATATTGACTTCATAATTTTCGTTAGAGGATTCAATAGTCAAATAAATGATTTCTGATGTAGGATTGGGATATAAATCAATAGCTATTTTGTCTTCTAAATTATAATTTGAATTAGGAGGTAATGCTTCTACTTCAGCGTAATCTATACTTGTTGTTTCACCTGTTGCATTATCAATATTCATAGTTAAAACGGAACCATGAGCTTCTCTTGTAATCCATTCATAACTTTCATCTACACCATTATCTGTTTGAAAAGGAATCCACACAAATTGAAATACTTCTATCACATCTTCATAAGAATCTAAAATATGTCTTCTATAACATTCATAAGTTCCAAAAGGAGTTGTAATTTCTCCCCAGCCGTCTATCTCAACGTCATATGTTGCTGTTCTAGTAAAACGAATAGAATCTACACCAAAATCTGCACCATCAAAAGTCATTGAAAATGAATAATTATCCGCAAAAGATGTATTATACATCATAGGAAATTCAAATTGTTTTTGAGGATCAAGAAAAATATTAGACATAGGATTTCCTGTTCCAAAAAAATCTCCAGCAAAACCTATTGCTTGACTTTCTGTTACTGAATTTTCCATATAAAAATAAAAACCTCCTCCTCCAAAATCAAAAGCATGAGTAGCTGTTGGAAAATCTGCTGCATTAGCTGTTGTAGCTGGATCAATAGAATAAGAGGTAAATTGTGTTTCTTGTAATAAATCGCTATAATTCCATGTTTGATTTTCTCCAGCATCGCCTGCTGTTAAAAACAAAGAAGTTGTATCTGTATGATAAACGATAGAATCACCAAAAGGAAGCATATCTTCTACATCAAAAGTAATTTGTGCTTGTATAAAAGATATACAACTTAAAAATAAAATTAAAGTGTTAAAAAATTTCATAATAAATATAGTTTTTGATTTCAGTGCAAGTTAGTAAAATTATTATTGAGATTTATTTCTTTTCTCTTTTCTTTACTATAGAATATTTTATTGTAGCGTATTTTTGCTCTTTTTTAGTGGGAAATAATAGTGATCTTATTTTTGGGGATAATGTCATTTTTTTATACGTAAAGTATTATCATCAGTTATTTTTAAAAACAGAATAGCTTTTTTGGTGACTTTGTGAATAAAAAATGATATTTG
>JAHDII010000337.1 GCA_020630895.1 Saprospiraceae bacterium | reverse complement strand
ATTGCAAATTAAAACATCTTTTTTGAATTAATTATTATTATACAATAATTCTAGGATAATGAATTATAATAACATGAATTTATCATTAATAAAAAATGCCAATTAATATCTTAACCTTCGCTTAGTGTTTCTGAAATATTAGTATTAAATGCTAAAATAGCAGGAATAATAGCTGCTAGGAAACCAATAATAATTGAAAAAATAAGAATATAATATTCATATCTTAAAAATACCCAACCTGTAAAACTATAACGATATTCTTCACTTAAATATCCAGATAAAAATTGCATTCCTAAATGGCTTAAAATCATTCCTATAATAAATCCTACAATAGCAATAATTAATCCTTCTAAAATAATTAAAATAAATAACCAACGAGGAGTAGCACCAGAAACTCTCATGAGAGCGAGTTCATATTTTCTAGAACGCAAAGAATTAAATAATGAAATAAAAATACTTAGAGCAGAAACAATGACAATAATAATTGCTAGCATTCTTAAAATTTGTTCTCCTTGTCCCATCATAGAATATAAACGAGCCATTTCAAAAGCGGGAGAAGCGGCTTGCATATCAGTATTTTCATTGATCATTCTAGGCAATTGAACATTTGCCATTTTTGATTTAAAAAATAAAAGTAAAGAAGTAATTTCTCTATTTTCCATAGCTAAAGAATCCATCATTGGATCATCGCCATGATTTTCATGCATTGCCCAAACACTTTCTTTATTAGTGAAAATTAATTGATCTAAAACGGTACCTGTGGGTTGTAAAATACCTACAACCTTAAAAGGAGACATATCATCATGTTCCATACCGTCTGCAAAACCATGTGAACTATGAAATTCACTTCCTATTTTTAAGCCTAAATTTTTAGCAACAGTTGCACCAATAGTTACATCAAAAAGATTGTCCCATAATTTTCCCTCAGCAATTTCTCCTTTATATAAATCAACATAGTCATGAATGGTTCCTACAATACGAAATCCTTTATGACTATCTCCTAGAGAGAGGTCTATTGCTTTTTCTATAAGGGGATGTCTTTTTAATCCATTGGCTTGTTTTAAGGGAATATTTCCTGTAGGAAAATCGATATGAAAAATATTACATAAAATTAATTGTAAAGGACTTCCTTTAGCTCCTACTACTAAATCAATATCACCTAAGTTTTTTTGAAATTTATCTTCGATTTGATGATTTAAAATTAAAATAAACGAAATTAATCCTACTCCTAAAGCAAATAAAATTAAACTTAATAAAGAGGATAATTTATCAGCGATTAAATTTTTAAAAGCTAATTTTAAAGCGTTTCGATATTTTATAAATAAAAAAACGACAAAGAGTAAAAGTAAAATACTTCCTAAAGCAAATACTTTTTCATTGAGAAAAATATCTTCTCCTTCTCCTTTAAAAATAGTATGGAAAATAGTATCAATTATATTTTTGTCTTTCATTCTTTTATAATTCTATACGATTTTTAAAACGTTCTTTTAAACGATTATCATGGGTTACAATAATTAAAGTGGCTTGATGTTCGGCTGCTTGTTGTTCTAATAATTGTATGACTTCATCTGTGTTGGTATCATCTAATGCAGAAGTGGGTTCATCTGCTAAAATAATTTGAGGATGATTGATTAATGCTCTCGCAATAGCCACTCGTTGTTGTTCTCCCTGACTTAAATTTTTGGTTTTTTCATTGAGTTTATGAACGATATTTAAAGGATTTAATAAATTTTTAATTCGTTCAATACTTTGTGTTTCTCCTCCTAATTGTTGAGTTAATAATAAATTTTCAGCAACAGTTAAAGATTTTACAAAATGGGTTTTTTGAAAAATAATTCCAATATTTTTTCCTCTAAATTTATCAAGTCGAGAAGAATTTAATTCAAAAAGAGAGGTATCATTAATTATAACACTTCCTTGAGAAGGCGGTAATAAGCCTCCTAGAATATGTAACAAAGTAGTTTTTCCACAACCCGATTGTCCTAATAATAATAATTGTTCTCCTTTTGTGACTTCAAAATCAGGAAAATGGATATGGTTATCTTTATTATAAAAGTGCTTTAAATTTTGAACTTGAATCATTGCGTATAATTTTCAAGTGGTAAAAATAGTAAAAAAACAGTTGTCAGTTATTTTCTATTGAATTAAGTTAGACCTTTTTGAAAAACAAATAGACTTTATTTTTTGAATATTAAAAAGAAAAATATTGAAATAGGATGATAAATAAAGCTATGTTATTATGTAAAAGTTTCTCCTTTTTTTGCCATATCTAATAATAATTGAGGAGGACTAAATCGTTCTCCAAATTGTTCTGCTAATTCATTTGTCCTGCGAATAAAATTATCAAAACCATAAGCATTAATAAATTGAAATACTCCTCCTTGAAAAGGAGCAAAACCCCATCCAAAAATAGAACCTATATTGGTGTCCGCTACAGAAAAAATCACCCCTTCTTCTCTACATTTTACAGCTTCAATACATTGTACAAACATTAATCTATCTATCATTGTTTGTAAATCTAATTTTTTTTCAGTTGTTGGGAAAAATTCTTGTAATCGATTCCAAAGGAACGTTTTTTTACCTTGAGGATCATAATCATAAAATCCTTTTCCATCTGCTTTTCCTTCTCTATTTTGATGGCGAACAATTTCAGTTAATACTTTTTCCATGGGTGTTTCAGGCATTTCGATTCCTTTATTTTTAAAATCAGCTCTTGTTTGTTCTCCAATAGATAAAGCTGTTTTTAAACCTACTGAATCCAATACTTCAAGAGGTCCCATAGGCATTCCTGCTTTTTTTCCTGCCACTTCAATCGCTCTAGGATGTTGCCCTTCTTGAAGAAGAGATAATCCTTCACTTCCATAGGTAGAAAAACATCTTGAAGTATAAAATCCTCTACTATCATTAACTACAATAGGGATTTTTTTAATCGCTAAAACATAATCAAATGCTTTTGCTAATGTTTCATCAGATGTTTCTTTTCCTACAATAATTTCTACTAAATCCATTCTATGAACAGGAGAAAAGAAATGAATCCCTATAAATTGAGAAGCATTTTTATATGCCTTAGCTAAGCTAGATATAGGAAGGGTTGATGTATTAGAACCAAAAACTGTAGTATCATCTAAAAAGGATTGAGCTTCTTGTGTGACTTTAGCTTTTAAATCACGATTTTCAAAAACAGCTTCAATGATTAAATCACATCCTT
>JAHDII010000336.1 GCA_020630895.1 Saprospiraceae bacterium | reverse complement strand
AAGTAAAAAAGAAATAATTATCAATTTGATAACATAGAAAATAAGTTTGTTAAGAGATAAAGAATTACTTTTGCCTCAAAATTAAAATTATTGATAATGAAAAAGCATAATTTCTTTGCTGGACCAGCTATTTTACCTCAATCTGTATTAGAACAAGCTTCTCAAGCTGCCTTATCTTTTGGAGATATGGGATTATCTATTTTAGAAATTTCTCACCGTTCTCCTGAATTTACTGCTGTATTAGAAGAGGCTAGAGCATTAGCTAAAGAACTCCTTGGTTTTGGAGATGACTATGAAACTCTTTTTCTTCAAGGAGGAGCTAGTTCTCAATTTTTCATGGTTCCCATGAATTTATTAGACAAAGATGAAACAGCTTGTTATGTAGATACAGGGAACTGGTCTAACAAAGCTATAAAAGAAGTGAAACATTTTGGAAATATTGATGTCATTGCTTCTTCTAAAGATGCAGGATATACTTATATTCCTAAAGATTATGAGATTCCTTCAAATGCTAAATATTTACATCTAACGAGTAATAATACCATTTATGGAACTCAATTTCATGCTTTTCCAGATACTAATGTTCCTATTGTTTGTGATATGTCATCTGATATTTTTAGTCGCCCTATTCCTACAGAAAAATTTGGGATGATTTATGCTGGTGCTCAAAAAAATATGGGACCTGCAGGTACAACATTAGCCATTATTAGAAAAGATTTATTAGGAAAAGTCAATCGTGAAATTCCTACAATGTTAAACTATAATACTCATATAGGAAAAAAATCTGCATTTAATACGCCTCCTGTTTTTCCTATTTATGTTTCTTTATTAACGATGCGTTGGGTAAAAGAACAAGGAGGTGTTGCTGCAATGGAATTATATAATGAAGAAAAAGGAGCATTATTATATGATGAAATTGATCGCAATCCTTTATTTGTAGGAACTTCTAAAAAGGAAGATCGTTCTTTAATGAATGTTCCTTTTGTGATGGAAAAAGGCTATGAAAATTTAGAGACTACATTTTTAGATGTTTGTAAAAACAACGGAATTATGGGAGTAAAAGGATATCGTACTGTAGGTGGTTTCCGTGCTTCAATTTATAATGCTATGTCTAAAGAAAGTATTCAAACATTAGTAGATCTTATGAAAGATTTTGCAGATAAAAATGCTTAATATAAAATTATTTTAAATCTTATTTATAGCTTCATAAAATTTTTATGAAGCTATAAATATATATACCGTTATGACAACAAAAGAATGGAAATCATCTGGTCGATATTTTAAATATAAAGAATATAATATTTTTTATAAAGAACATTCAATACCTAAAAAAGATGTTATTATTTTATTACATGGTTTTCCTACTGCTTCTTGGGATTGGCACAAAATGTGGAAATTATTAAAAAATGATTTTCATTTAGTTTGTCTTGATTTTTTAGGATTTGGT
Source organism: Saprospiraceae bacterium (assembly GCA_020630895.1). Lineage (GTDB taxonomy): Bacteria > Bacteroidota > Bacteroidia > Chitinophagales > Saprospiraceae > JAHDCE01. The sequence continues at coordinate 1,782 of JAHDII010000336.1, read as the reverse complement.
TTTTCTGACAAACCTACAAATATTCAATATTCTATTCATTTACAAACGGATATTGTTCTAGAATTTATTCAACATTTAAACATTGAACGTTATCATATTATTGCACATGATTATGGTGTTTCTGTTGCTCAAGAATTATTAGCTAGACAAAACGAAAATCATTTAAAAAATATAATGTCTATTTGTTTTTTAAATGGAGGATTATTTGCTGAAATGCATCGTCCTTTATTGATTCAAAAATTAATGTTAAGTCCTCTAAAAAGAATAATGCCTTTTTTTATTGGAAAAAAATCATTAGATAAAAATTTTAAAAAAATATTTGGATCTCAAACTCAAGCAACAAAAAATGAATTGAATGAATTTTGGAATTTAATTATTTATAATAATGGAAAAAAAGTTTTTCCATTATTAATTACTTATATGCTTGATAGAAAAAAGCATAGAGATCGTTGGTGTTTACCTCTAATTACTCCTTCCATTCCTATTCGTTTAATTAATGGAAATTTAGATCCTATTTCAGGAAAACATGTATGTGATAGATATCAAGAATTATATCCTCAAGCTAATATTATTCATTTAAAAAATATAGGTCACTACCCCAATACAGAAGCGCCTCAAGAAGTAGTTCATTATTTTTTAGAATTTTATCAAAAAAATAAAATTACTTAGCACATTCACTAGGAGAATAATAAATTATTTTTCTATACATGGTATCAACGGTTGTTCTATCTAAATAATTATTGACTTCTTTATAAATGAGTTCTGTCCAATTTCCTTGACCATCATAAGTATAAGTAAATGTAGAATTTCTATAAGGAATTCCATCTTCATCAACTTCTTCAATTGTAAGCCAATCACCAAAAGAATTTGACAAGCGAGTTTCTAAACGTAATAACCCATTTTCTATTCCTGAGCCTACATCTTTACCATATTTATAAATTTCGACTTTCCCATTAGGATAATATTTATATTTTTCTTTATTGATATAATATCCTCTTTTTTTATTGGCTTCTGAATAAATATTTTTTTCTGATGGCTCTCCTCCTAAATTATAAGACCATGTTTCTTTATAATCCGATTCCCAAATTCCTTTTCTTTTTTTAAAATCGTATTTTTCAGCTACTCGTCCCCTTTTATTTAAAACATAAACAGATTTTCTTTTATCAGTGGCTTGATTAATTATAGTATCTCCTCTATATTCATAATAATACATAGATTGATTACTTGGTGTAATTAATTGACTTAAATTTGCTCCACAATTAAATATTATTTTTAAATCTCGATCTACCATTTCAATTTCCTTGACATTATTTCGTACATGGCTATCAAAATTTACTTCATACAACATATTAGAAGTATTTTTATAATTACTATTCTCTTGGCAAGAAAAAATAAAAATTCCAAGTAGTAATAAAATATAATAGTATTTAATTTTCATAAAAATTGAATTAATTATTTTCTTTTTCTTTTATGTATTGAGCCGCTTTAGGATCATACTTTATGAAAAAAGAATTTGCCCAAATAGAACGAGAAATTCTAAAAAACCACACAAATAAAATAGCTAGAATAAACAATAAAATCATAAAAGATTTAAATACTGATATTTTAAATCCTATAATAAAAATCCCTAATAAAAAAAGAAAAAGAAAACCTGTGAATATATAAGAAATAAACATTGCTCCATAATAAAACCCAGGAGAAGGCATATAGCTCTGATTACAATGGGGACATCTTTTATACGTTTCAAAAGGTCTTGAAAAAGAAAATGTTTTTGTAGGAAAT
>JAHDII010000025.1 GCA_020630895.1 Saprospiraceae bacterium | reverse complement strand
TTCTTTTAATAAAATATTTTTTTCATGAAGAGATGTAGAAATGATGTCATTTTTTTCTTGAAGAATTTTGTTGTTTTTTTGTCGTTGTATTAAAAAATAAATAACAATTACAAGCAATGCTAATAAAGTTAATAAAGCAATAGACATCCAAAAATTCTTATTATCTTTTATTTTATTATCGATATTTAATTCTATTATTTTTTTTTCTTTTTCAGAGTTTTCATATTTTATTTCTAATTCATTAATTTGTTTTGTTATATTCTTATTTAATAAACTATCTTTTAAATTTTTGTGTTTTTTAAAATAAATGATTGCTTTTTTTGCTTCATCATTAGCTTCATATAAATTACTTAAAGCAAGATATCCTGCTTCAATTTGTGGTGTAATATCATTTTCTTTAGCAATTTCTAAACCTATTTTTATTTTTTTTTCTGCTTGATACATTTTATTCATTTGACGCAATAAATCGCCATATAAAATATAAATAATAGATTGTAATCTTTTATCTTTTCCTTTCTCTCTAATGGCTAAACTTTTTTCATAATAATCTTTAGCTAAATGAAATTCTTTTTTTTCTTTATATAAGCTACCTATATTTTCGTAAGCATAACTTAAACCTAATTCATAGCCATCTTGTTCATCTAATTTTATTTGTTGAAAATAATGTTCTAATGCTTCATCGTACCTCTTTTTTTTTGTAAAAAGATTGCCCAAATTGCTATGTATATCTGCTTGACCTATTGTATTTTTTAATTGTATATAAATGGCTAATGCTTCTTCATATTTTTTTAATGCTTCATCATCTTTATTTAATAATTTATCAACGGTTGCCATTGAATTTAATGTCATAGCAATACTAGACGAATTTTTTAATTCTCTATAAATTTTTAAAGCTTCTAAATTTTTTTGATTGGCTAATTTATATTCTCCTTTAAATTGATAAATGGCTCCTTCTTGATATAAAACATTAGCTATTTGAAATGTTTTGTCATGTTTAATAACTATTTTTTTATATTCAGCAAAATGTTTTAAAGACTTATTATATTCTCCTTTATTTTTATAAATGACACCATAATAATATTGTATTTTTGCCCAACTCAACTCTTGAAATGGCTTTTTATTTTCAATAATAACAAGAGATTGATTGTTGAATAAAATAGCTTTGTCTGTTGCTGAAATAGAATAAGCCCAAGTTAAATCATATAATATTTGTAGTCGAGTAGAATCTGGAATATTAGTTTTTAAAACTTGTTCTAATGAATCGAGATTTTGTCCTTTTAATTGATAGAAAAAAAAAGATGAAAATAATATAACTAAAAAAGGATAATAATAAATTTTTTTCATTGAATTGTATATGCTATTAAAAAAAGGACATACATCAATAATAGTTAATTCATCAATAAAATCCAAATGGAAATATGTGAAAGCAAAAAATTCATTCTTTTAGGTGAATTTTAGTATAGTAGTAAACTTTGAAAAGAGTGGTATTAAAAAATAAAACAGCCATTATTAATAAAATAATATATGGCTGCTTGAAATCAAAAGGTGTTATTATATTTTAAACTTTTACAGTTTCATTCAATTGAATATGATAATTTATTTTACTCAATAAATCATCAGGACCAAAAGGTTTTCCTACATGATCATCCATACCAAATAATTTGGCTTTTTCTTTTTTAGTTAAATAGGCGGAAGCTGTTAAAGCAATAATAGGTAAATCTCTCACTCTAGGATCCTGAGATTTTCTTATTTCAGCCGTTGCTCGATATCCATCCATGATAGGCATTTGAATATCCATTAAAATTAAATCAAAATATTGTTCGTTTAATGCATCTAATGCTTCTTGACCATTGTCTGCTGTTACCACTTGAATATTTAATTTTTTCAACATTTTAGCTACTACTAATTGATTGATTTTATTATCCTCTACAATTAATATTTTATTTCCTGCTAAATGATCATAATTGGTAATAGTTTCTTTTTGGTTGCTTTGTTTTTCTTCTACTAAATGATAGGGAAGATATACTTTAAATTCTGTTCCTTCACCAATTTTACTATGGGCTTCTATTTTTCCATTTTGTAAATCAACTAATCTTTTAGAAATGGCTAAGCCTAAACCGGAATTACCATATCCATCATACATATCTTCGGCGGTTCTAGAAAATTTACGAAACATGGTTTCTAACTTTTCTGATTCTATTCCTTCTCCAGTATCTTTTACATTGACTAAAAGCGTTAATTTATTATCTACTAATTCATGAATATTGACACCTATTTGAATACTTCCTTCATGTGTATGTTTAATAGCCGTATTCATTAAATTGGTAATAATTTGATTTAAACGAGTAGGGTCACCATTAAGAAGAGTTGGAATTTTAGAATCATAATCTACACTTAGATCTATTCCTTTATCTTTTGTAGGCAAGGTAAAACGTTCTTTAATTTCTTCAAAAGTATTTTTAGGAGTAAAATCAATAGAATCAAAACTAATTTTACCCGCTTCAATATTAGAAAAATCTAAAACATCATTAATAAATACTACTAAATTATTAGCAGAAAATTGAAGTGTACGCAAATTTTCAATTTGTTCTTCTTTGGGTTCATTGGTCAATAATAAATGAGTTAATCCTCGAATAATATTTAAAGGCGTTCTCATTTCATTACTCATAGTGGCTAAAAATCTATCTCTTGCAAACGAAGACTGTTCAACAGATTCACGTTCTGCCATTTCATTGACTAATTGACTATTTAAAGAATCAAGTGTATCATTTTTTTCTTTAATTTCAAGATTCTTTTTTTCTATTTCTTCATTCTGTAAAGAAAGTAATTGATTGTCTTTTTTCTTTCTTCGATAACTATTGAATGCTACAAATAAAAGAGCTAGTGCGAGTCCAAAAACAGCAATTAAAAAATTTCTAATATTTTTAATATTATTATTTTTTAATTGTAATTGTTCATTTTTATTTTGTAATTCCCTAGTTTCAAATTTAGAAGCATACATGGTTGCAATATCTAGTGCCGCTTTGTTTTTTTCAAGATTTTGAAAAATGTTTCTTGTCTCAGCATACTTTTTATGATATGCTAAACTATTTTTTGTATCACCTAATTTTTCAAAACCATTAGAAATTTGTTGATAAATAATGGGAACTTGCTTTTGAACAGCAAGTTGTTTTAAAATACTAGCAGAGTTTGAAAAAGCTTTACTCGCTTCAGTATTATTTTTTAATTGAAAATGATTCAATCCAATACTTTTGTAAGTATCTGCAATTCCTATAGAATCTTTGATGTTTTCACGAATAGACAAAGCTTTATTATAAAAATTAATGGCATCTTCTGGAAAATTTTGAAGCCTATATACTTCTCCCATTGTATGATATACTTCAGCAATATTGTAAGAATCATTTAATCCTTGATAGGTTTCCATTGTGGAACGAAGATATATCATCGCACTTTCATAATCTTTTAAATTAATATCATAATCAGCAATTTGTCGAGCTGTTTTAGCCGCACTTTCATAATCTTCTAATTCTAATTTTAATTTAAAAGAACGAGTGTAATAATCTTTAGCAGGACCATATTCGGGTTTTTCCTTTTGAAGATATGCATCTCCTAAACTTTTATATAAATGAGATAAATTTCTTTTGTCGTTTAAATTTTCTAATGTTGTTTGAGCTTCTCTAAATTTTTCAATAGCTTTCAGTACTTCTTCTTTAATTAAAAATACTTCACCTATATGATGATTGCAAAGAGCAATCCCTTTTTTATCATCAATAGTTTTATAAATATCGAGAGATTGATAAAACATTTTAATAGCATTATCATCATCATTTTTTTGTAAATATACCTTTCCTAAAATATTATAAGCTTGAGCAAGACCTTTATTATAATCTAAATTTTGAGCTAATTCTTTGGCATTAAAAGAAGTTTCCTTTGCTTTCTCCCAATTTTTATGTTCTAAATATGCTTTAGATAATAGAATTAAAGCATCTATTTTTTCTGTTTTAGTGCTTTGTTCTACTTTAGATATTAATGCATCAATATTTTGTGTTTTTCCAAAAACAGAGAGATTGGAAAATAAACAAAAAATTATGATCCATAATAAATAGGTATAATGTTTATAGCTTTTCATTATAAGAATTTGTTATCAATGTTTTTATTATTAATTCTATACAAATCATAGAATTAATGATATAATTTGTTTTCTTATAGTCTTGAGAGAAAGTAGTTAGTTGTGTAGTATTACGATAAAGAATAATAAAAGTTGCTTTTTTTACTGATAAATGGGGATTTTCTTCCATTAATATAAAATGAGTCATGCCTCAGAAAAAGTGTCCTTTTTTTGCTTCGTTTTTTTGGACAAGAAGAAAAATGAAAAAACACTACTCAATGATGAAATGAATTGTAAGAGAAACGTATAAAAAACATCCCGAATTTTAATAACTAAAATTCGGGATGAACTGATGTTTAAAATTAAAAGAAAATTCTTATCTTTTTTCTTTTGCAGGAACTTGAGGTTTTTGAAAACCATCTGTTTTAATAGCTTTTAAAACTTCTTCAATAGCTCTATCTAATTGAGGATCTTTTCCTTTGGCTAAAGCAGAAGGATCTTCTGCTACTTCAATATCTGGTTTTACACCAATGCCTTCAGGAAACCATTTTCCATCTAACTCATATTGTCTAAATGTAGGAACAGTAACACTTCCATAATCAATTAAACTAGGAACACCACTAATACCAATTAAACCTCCCCACGTAGTTGTACCAATTAAAGGACCTAATCCTCTCTTTTTAAAATAAGTAGGAAATGCATCTCCCCCTGAACCTGACCAACCATTGATGAGCATAGCTTTAGGACCAAAATGAGCTACTGGAGGCCATTGCCAATCTTCTCCTCTACGAGTATGATAGTATGCTAAAGGTTTTCTTTCTAATAATTCAACAAATCTATCTGGAATTTGCCCACCATTATTAAAACGTTCATCAATAATTAAACCTTCTTTTTTATATTGAGCATAAAACATTCTTACCAATTCTTTTTGCCCATCAAATCCTGTACTAGGTACATAAATATAACCTATTTTACCATTAGAAACTTTATCTACATAGGCTCTATTTTTTTCTATCCATGCTAAATTTCTTAGACGAGTTTCATTGCCTAGTGTTTTGATTAAAACGGTTTTACTATCTGTAGAAGATGCTTTAGAATTATATTCAATTTCTACGGTTTGATTCGCTAAACCAACAAAAGCTTCATAAGGGTTTTTAAATTGATTGAGAGCAATTCCATTAACCGCAATGATATAATCTCCTTCTTGAATTCCAATACCAGGTTCAGATAATGGAGAAACGACCTCTGTATCCCATGGAGCGGCTTTAATGATAGATTTAACTTTAAAATAATCATTGCTTTGTTCCCAATCAATACCTAAATATCCTACGGATTTTCTTTTAGGTCTTTCGGAATTATCGCCTCCTCCTCTATAAGTATGAGAAGCGTTCAATTCTCCAATCATTTCTCCTAGGATAAAATTCAAATCTGAACGACTACAAGCATGTTCTACCATCTTTGCATATTGAGTTTTAATAGCATTCCAATCTACACCATGCATTTGATCATCATAAAAGAAATCACGCTCTAGACGCCAAGCATCAGCATATATTTGTTTCCATTCTTCCATTGGATCTACTCTCATGATCATTTTTCCAACAGGAAGAGGATTTTCTAATTTAGCTCCAGGAGCTAAACCAATAATTCCTGAACCATTTCTAGTATAAACAATGGCTTTTTCTCCATTTGCAGCTATCGTAAATCCAAAAACATTAGGCATTATAGATTTACTTTCGTTTTCTTCTAGATCAAAATACTTTAACTCTGGTAAAACTTCTCTTGCACCAGCAACAGGAGCTTGAACATAAATTACTTTTCCTTTTACAGGAACAAAACCTCCAAAATTACCTGCAGGTATAGGAAGAATCATTGTCCTAGATTCTAAACCAGCAATATCAATTTGAATCGTTTCTTCTTTAGATTCTTCTTTAGATGTATCATCTTTTCCCTTTTTCTTTTTATCCTTCCCTTTTTTCTTATCTCCTTCTTCCTCTTTTTTCTCCTCTTCTTCTTTAATTTCTACCTCATCATTATTTAAAGAAATTGGAAAACGTTGATCTTTTGTTAAGCTCATTACTCCAATACTTGTAGCATTAGGATACACCCATGTATTGTCAAAATCACTGTAAATAGGATTAAATGTTCTATCTGTAAAGAAATAAATATATTTTCCTTCAGGATCAAATTGAGGAGAAGAACAAGAATAAAATCCATGGGTAACTTGATGTGTTTTTTGCTCTTTAAGATGATATAAATATATAGATTGATTACTTCTACTTTCATTACTTTTTGAATAAGTAAGCCATTGACTATCAGGCGACCAAGAAACGGCAAATCCTTCTAGTCCACCATGAAATCTAGTAGTAGCTTGATCGATGTTTTTAGTAGCTTTTGTTTTTATATTTACTACCCAAATTTTCATATCTTCATCTATAAATGCTACATGTTCATTATTAGGAGACCAATAAATACGATAACGATATCCTTCTCCAAAAGAACTAATAGTCTTAGTCGTCTTTTTTTCAACATCATAAATTTCTAATTCATATTCTCCACTTTTATCTGACCACCAAGCAATCATTTTACCATTAGGAGACCAAGCAGGGAAACGTTGTGCAGAACCAGAACTTTGAGTTAGATTTTTTACAATTCCTTTTTCAGCAGGTAAAGAAAAAATTTCTCCTCTTGCTTCTACTAATGCACGATTTCCATCATGAGAAATATTTTGATGTTGTATATAGCTACCAACTGAAATCGTTTTGGGTTTTAAATCTTGAAAATCTCCAACAATTTGAATATTTACTTTAGTAGATTTTTCTGTAGTAACATCTAATACATAAACAGTACCTCCAGCTGTATAAACAATTTCATTTTTTCCTAAAGAAGGAAAATGAACTTCTACATCTTTATATTCAGTGATTTGTTTTCTTGTTTTATCTTTAGTATTATATTTCCAGATATTAAATCTTTTATTAGGACCAGCATCAGATAAATAATAAATATGATCTCCAACCCACATTGGCATTTCATCATTAGCAGTAGTATGCGTTATTTTTTCAGAAGCTAAAGTCTTTAAATCCATGATTTGAATATCTGGAGACATTCCTCCTCGATAACGTTTCCAAGTACGATAAGCACGTGTTTTTTGAGTAAAAGCTATTTTAGAACCATCCTCATTAAAGCCACCAAATTCAGCATGTTCCATTGGCATTTTACTTGGAAGTCCTCCTGTTTTATTTACTTTAAAAAATTGTCGCCATCGTTGTTTTCCACTAGCTCTAGAAGAAGAAAAAACAATTTCATTACCATTTGGATGCCAATCTACTAGAAAATCAGCCATTCCATGATATGTCATTCTTTGCGGAACGCCACCATCTTTGGAAATGGTATAAACATCAACATTTCCATCATAGTTAGCACTATAAGCAATGGTTTTTCCATCAGGAGAAAATTTACCAAATTCACCTCCATCAGGGATGCTCAATCGGTGTGCTTTACCTCCTTTTTTATTAACAATCCAAAGATCATTTTCAAAAGTAAATACAATGTTTTTATCTGAAATATCAGGATAGCGAATTAAAGGATTAGTTGTTTGTGCAATAGTTTGAAATGAAAAAAATAAGAAAATAAGTAAAGGGAAATTCCTCATGATTTTGGTTTTTATATATTGTTTATGAATAATATTAAAAGACAGTACTATATTATAAAGAGTTGCAAATATTAAAAAGTGTTGTTATAAAAAGAAAAAAAAGTAAATAAAGATACTCTTACATACAACAAAGTTTAATATATATCTTCTAAAATATGTTGATTAGGATCAAGATTTTTAATTGCAGTATTTTTGATGTAATTGTTCTCCTAAATCCATAATGTCTTCCATTCTTGCAATAGAAGCGATCCAATATTCAGGCATTCCTTTCCAGCCATAATATATTCCTGCGAGTCCTCCTGCTATTGCAGCAGAAGTATCTGTATCATGTCCTAAATTGATAATAGACAAGATAGTTTCTTGATAAGATTTCTTTTGAAGAAAGAACCAAATACTAGATTCTAAAACTTCAATGACATATCCTCCTGTTTTTAAATCATCTATTTTTGTTTCCCTAATATCATTCTGAATGATTCTACTAAAATGTTCCCTTTCTTTATTAGAAAATTCCATGTCATCCCAGAATTTTAAAATAATAGTTCTCATTTCAGAATAGGCAATATCTTTATCTTTTCCTTCTAGTAATTTTTCGGCTAATTTTAGGTATATCAAACAACTCATTGCTGCTCTTATATGTCGATGAGTTAAAGCAGAAACCTCCCAAATAATTTCAAATTGTTCTTGAATTGTTTTTCCTTTAATATAAAATAACAAAGGAAAAATTCTCATTAAAGAACCATTACCATTATCATATTCATTTCCATAATATTTTTGCCTTTTTAATTCTTCTAGGTTTCCATCATCTATAATTTGTTGTAATCTAGTAATGGCTTTTGCTGTTGTGATTCCAATATCAAATACCTCTCCTCTTGCAGACCAATATGCCCTATTTTTCCATTGAATAAATTTTTCTGAAATATCTTTTAAATCATAACCTTCGATTAATGATTCTGCTAAACAAAAAGTCAAAGAACTATCATCAGACCAAGTACCTGGTAGTTGATTATATGTTCCATAACCCATCATTTCTTTAGCAGGGTTTAATTTCATTTTTTCCCTAGAGCTAAACTCAAAAGGAACACCAACAGCATCACCAATAGCAATACCTAAGAGAGCATCTATTACTTTGTTAGACTTCATTATATCTATAATAAGATATTATACCAATACAGCTATATCAGCTAAACGAGCAGCATAACCCGCTTCATTATCATACCAACTAACAATTTTAATTAATTTTCCTGATACTCTAGTCAAAGGAGCATCAAAAATAGAAGAATGAGTATTTCCAATAATATCAGAAGAAACAATAGGATCTTCATTATATTGTAAAATACCTTTTAAAGAAGTTTCACTCGCCTTTTTAAATGTAGCATTGATATCATCAACAGAAGTTTCTTTTTCTATAATTGCAGTTAATTCAATTAAAGAACCTGTTATAACGGGTACTCGAATAGATGCAGCAAATAATTTTCCTTTAGCTTGAGGAAAAACCTTTCCTAATGCATCTGCAGCACCTGTTGAAGTAGGAACCATATTTTGAGCTGCGGCTCTAGCCCTTCTCAAATCTGAATGAGGAGCATCTTGAATCCGTTGATCAGCAGTATAAGCATGAATTGTGGTTAAATTTCCTTGAACTAAGCCCCAATTTTCTTCAATAATTTTTACTACAGGAGCCAAGCAATTTGTAGTACATGAAGCATTAGAAAAATAATCTTTTTGAGTCGTAATGAGTTCATCATTAACCCCTAGTACAATGGTTTCAAAACCTTCTGATTTTGGAGGGGCAGATAAAATAACATTTTTAGCTCCTGCTTGTTTATGCAAACTTGCTTTTTCTCTTGTTCTAAAAACACCAGTACATTCTAAAACGTTATCAACACCTAGCTCTTTCCAAGGTAAATCAGCAGGGTTTCTTTCAGAAAAAGCTTTTAATGTTTTTCCATTAATAGTAATTGTTTCATCAGTATAACCCACTTCTCCTTCAAATATTCCTTGAGCGGTATCATATTTGAATAGATGAGCTAAGGTTTTATTGTCTGTTAAATCATTAATGGCAACAACTTCAACATCTTTTCTTTTTAATAAATTTCTTAAGGTAAGTCTTCCAATTCTTCCAAATCCATTGATGGCAATTTTCTTAGGCATTTGATCTTAGTTTAAAAATTAAAAAAAGGCAATTTAAACAATTTTTAGATTAAATGCTTTTAAATATTTAAGATTTAATAATTTTTTTGATTTTAGTATTTTAAGTGCAAAAAGAAGGGCCATTTAGAGAAAAATATTTAATTTTTTTGATAAAATAAAAATGAATGATCATCAAAAAAGATAAACTTCTATATTTGTACTAATGGATAAAAAAATGAACCTTAAAATTGTTTCCGCAGGAGCAGGAAGTGGTAAAACATTTCGATTAATGACAGAAATGGTAAGCCTTCTTAAAAATGGTATTGTACAACCTGAAGGAATTATTGCTACTACCTTTACAAAGAAAGCCGCCGCAGAATTAGAAGAACGTGTTCGCATTCGTTTGTTAGAAGAAGGGATGTCTGAATTAGCAGATAGATTAACAGGAGCCTTAATAGGAACAGTTCATGGTTTAGGAGTTAAATTATTAAAACGTTTTGCTTTTGAAGCTGGAGTTTCTCCTAGTGTTGATATTATTGCAGATGAAGATCAACACATTTTTTTCAATCAATCCTTATCTACTATTTTAACAGAAGAGAGGGTAGAAAAAATGGAGGAGTTGACACAAAGATTAGCTTTAAGAAAATTAGGTCAATTTGAAACTTATGATTGGCGACAAGATGTAAAAGATATTGTAGATAGAGCAAGAGCTAATGGTTTTGATTCTAAAAAATTAGAAGAGAGTAAAGAAAAATCTTTTGGATCATTAATTCAATTATATCCTACACCTTCTTCTCAAAGTGAAGAACATTTTTTTTCTCGTTTAACTTTTCTTCTTAAAGATACTTTAGAAGCCTTAGAAGATAATGATATTGATGGTACCAAAGCTACTAAAACAGTTAAGGATAAAATCAAAAAATGGATAGAAGCTATTGAAAAAGGAGATGCTATAACTTGGTATGATTGGGTATCTATTGCTAAATTAAAACCAGGAGCAAAAAGTAAAGAAATATTAGAAGAATTACAAGAATTTGCTTGGACTCATGAATCTCATCCTCAATTTTTAAAAGATATAAAAGAGTTTATAGATAGTATTTTTGAAATTGCTATTTCTGCAATAGAAGAATACAATACTTTCAAGAAAAAAAGGGGCTTGATTGATTATATTGATATGGAAACTCAGGTTAAGAAATTATTATATCATCCTGAGGTATATGAAGTATTATCTCAAGAGATTGATTTATTAATGGTCGATGAATTTCAAGATACAAGTCCTATACAATTAGAGATTTTTTATAAATTATCTCAAATGGCGAATCATTCTATTTGGGTAGGAGATCCTAAACAATCTATTTATGGATTTAGAGGAGCAGAACCAGAATTGATGCAAGAAATTATTCGTCAAAATGGAGGAATTAGAGAAGAAGATATTCAAAAATATTCTTGGCGTTCGAGGGAAGATGTTGTATATACTACCAATGCTATTTTTACTCAATCATTTAATGACTTACCAGAAGAACAAATTATTTTAATTCCGAAAAGGAGAGCTGAAGCTTCAGAAGATTCATCCAATAATATCAATGAACCAATTGAAATGGGGACTTCTTTAATGCATTGGCATTTTGATCATGAAGGAGGAGGAAAAACACCTGGGCGTCCTTGGATGGAAAGATGTATTGCTAGAAATATTCGACAATTATTAGAAAGAAAATTGTATGTAAATGTAAAAGGAGAAGATGATTTTAGACCTCTTCAAGCAGGAGATATTGCTATTCTTTGTCGTTCTAATAAATTATGTTTAGAAATGGCAGATGCCTTATCTCACCAAGGATTAAAAGCTTCTATTTCAAGAAATGGATTATTGAGTACCCCTGAAGCAAAATTAGTTTTATCTTGTTTAAAATATTTATTAAATCCTTATGATTCTTTATCTGTTGCAGAAATTACTTTTTTAGCTTCTTTTAAACCTTTAGAAGAAATTGTAGATAGTAGGATTCAGTGGATGGAAAAAAAAGCAACTACTGAAGATTATATTCATAAATGGGAATCAGAAAACAACTATATCAAACGTTTGGAAGAATTACGTCCACAAATTACAGAATTATCAGGTGCAGAAATTTTAAATTTAATTTTAGAAGAATTAGATTTAAAAAGGATTGTTATTTCTTGGGGAAATCCAGAACAACGTTGTGATAATATAGATATGATTCGACAATTTGCAGACAAATATGAAGATGCTTGTAACCGATTGCATACAGGTGCTTCTTTAGGAGGTTTTTTATTATGGTTGAATGATTTAGCTGCGAATGATAATGATGCTCAAGGTTCTAGTGAACAAGCAGATGCTGTTAATGTTTTGACTTATCATAGAAGTAAAGGTTTAGAATGGCCTGTTGTCATTTTACATAGTTTAGAAAATTCTTTAAGAGATAGCTTGTGGGGGGCTAATGTTGTTTCTGAATCAGAAGAAGTAGATTTGAATGAATTATCAGCCAATCGATTTATTCGATTTTGGAGACATCCTTATGGTCGTCAAGTTAAAGGTACTCCTTTAGAAAGTCGATTAAAGGAAAGTGAGGTAAAAAAAGAAAGTTTACAAAAAGCATTGAATGAGGAGTCACGTCTTATGTATGTAGGCATCACTCGTGCTAGAGATTATTTAATTTTTCCTACTCGACAAAACCCTACTAAATGGCTCAATCGAACATGGCATGGTATGGAAGGAGAATTGCAAAATACTTTAGATGCAACATCTTATGAATCTCCTTGGGAATGGAAAGGAAAATTAATTCCAATGGCTACAGATATTCAAGTTCTTCCTCGATTATTTGAAAAACATCCTAAAGAACAAGAAATGATTTCAAGCCAAGAAAATAGGGCTGGAAAAAAAGAAATAACACAAGGATTTTATATTGATACCGAAAAAGATTCTTTTTATCAAGAATATGAAATTAAAACAACGAATCAAACAATTTTTGGTACTCCTTTTAAAATTATAGATGAAATTTCTAATTATACATTGGCGAAAATTATACAATCTTTTTTATATTTTGATTTACCTCATTATTCTCAAAATCAAAAAATAGCTGCTGCAGAAAGAATTATTCAACGGTTTGGTTTTTCTGATGATTTAAGTTTTATAGATGTTGCAAGTCATGCTTCTCAATTTACAGAATGGGTACAAGATAGTTTTCGTCCACAAGAGTGGCTCAAACAATATCCTTTACAACTCATTAAAGACAAAAGAAAATTTAATACTTCTTTAGATGTATTAATAGAACAAGAAAATACAATTATTGGAATACAACATCATTTAACTCTTGTAGATAATAAAAAATGGAGAAATAAAATATTAGAAAATAGTACTTGGTTCTATTTGACATACTTAGCTTTACAAACTGCTTTTCCTAAAAAAAGAATACGTTTATTTTTTCATTTTGTACTTAATGGAGGAGTACAAGAAATTAAAATTCAAAAAAAGAATTATCAACAAACATTGAATATTTAGAAGATGAAGAGTTTTAAAAATATTGAATAATTTTTCAGTAAAAAACAATTCATACTAAAGTCTAATCAACTCCTACAAAAGTATAAACAATTCCTACAGAAGTATAAATAGCCTGACTTTATATTCCAATTCCTCCGATATTGCCTTCATAATTAATCATTAATAATAATATATGGAAACAGAATTACTTTTTTAAATTATTTTCTTAAATCTAAAATTGGAAATTATGAAAAAGGTAAGTTTAAATTTAGCAGTATTATTCGTTGGTATGTTATTGGTAGCTTCTTGTAGCAGAAACGATTATTTTGGAGATGAAGATGATTTTGATAATTTAGATGGACAATGGGATGATGGTGATTGGGGTGACGAAGGTGGTGCAAGTGGAGATGATTTTGTAAAATTAACTACTTATGCCATTGATGGAAACGAAATTATTAAAATTCAAGATCATAGTGTTTCTCAACAATATCAAAATGAGCAAGCAGATATAGGGAAACATCAAAAAATGTGGGATTATTACAAGGATTTAATTCCATTAGAAAACAGGAAATATATTAAGGAGTTTGTTGTATTCCATGGTCAAGGAAATTTAGCAGGTTATGTAGAACCTCTTAATGAAAATGATTTGAGCCGCTGGAGAATGGGACTAGCCATAGATATTACAGGAGGGCTAGATGATAGAGATATTAAAGAAGAGTTTGCCTATACGGCTATTCATGAATTTGCACATGTTTTAACCTTAAATTCTGATCAGATTGATGTAGGAGGAAGCCAAGAAACTTGTTCTAATTATCATACAGGAGAAGGCTGTAGTAAATCTAATTCTTACATTAATGCTTTCTTTGAATTAGGTTGGAAAGATATTTATGAAGAATTTTTACAAGCAGAAGAACAAGGAAATACATACGAGTTTTATCAAAAATATGGCGATAGATTTGTAACAGATTACGCAGCATCTAATCCAGGAGAAGATATTGCAGAAGTATTTACTGTTTTTGTTGTACAAGATCAAGCACCTTCAGGAACGACCATAGCGGATAAAAAAATACAATTAATGTATGATTTTCCTGAATTAGTTTCCTTAAGAAATCAAATTAGAAATGATCCTACTTTAAGAGCTATGGAGCCAGGAAGTTGGGTGAAAAAAGACAAAAAAAGAACTGTTTTCAAACGAAGAACCTTTTAAAAATTCATATTTAGAGTATTTAGTAAAATAAGATTTCTATTAACTTATTCCCTCTTCTATTAAAAGTTAGTAAGATGTCTGAACAAATCTCTTATGAAATCTGATTGGATTTTGTAGGGGATTTGTTTTTAGATACAAAAAGAATCTTATAGATTAAAATTCAAAATCACAATGGTATCAATTAAGCAAGTGTCTTTAAAATTCTATAGATTTTTTATTCTTTTTTTCAAAATCTTGTATCATTTTATGAAATGATTTTTTTATTCCATTAGATAAATTTTGAATATAATGATCTTCCATTAATAATTGAACTTCATGATATAATTCAATATTTAATTGAGTAATTTTTAGAATTAATTTGAATGCCGTATATCTAACAGAAGGAATATTATTTATTTTAACCCAAATATCAATGCATACATCATATATGCTCCCTTGATATTCTTCTGGTAGATCCATTTGAAATAAAATATTCATTAAATCTCGTTGATAACCACCTTCTACAGTCTTCAATCTTTCTATAATGGGTTTGATATATTTTTTGATTCGTTGATCATTCGCTTCCATGCAGTTGGATAACAACCAAGCAGCTCTCCATGAATAAGATTCTTTCCCCTCTATTGCTATTATAATTAAATTATTAAATTCATTAGGATATGATTCAATATAATTGATCATACCTTCTTTATAAGAATTGGTTAATATATTTTCTAACGTTTTAATCTTCTTTCATCTCTGGAATAAAACCATCTATACAAATAATATAATGAAGCCCTAAATCTCCTGTTTGAACAGGTGGATTGGCTACTAAAATATTCCTTTTAGGATCATTCTCTTTAGTGGGATTTCTTTTATAACCTTTATTAGGCATACTTCCTGAAGCTGTAGTTGGTTGAGAAGGTTGAATATCTTTAAAAGCATACATTCTTTGAGCACCTTGCTTAACAATTGTTAGTCTGGAACCAGTGCCAACGCCTACAGCAGTTCTTCCTCTTAAATCAGGAAGGCGAAATGTTTTTTTACCATCACCACCATATATTTCTCCTATGATAGAATATAAATCTTCATGCTTATTTATTTTGAGACTTTGACCATTGCAAAATTCCCAACCTTTTGGAGCAAAATCTCCAGAAAATAATCTAATTTCTCCTAGCATTCCTGCCTCAACATCCTTAATGTTATTAGAAGAGTGGACCGCTACACCAGCATTAGCATTATTTACAAATCCTAATTCAGAAAGAGCAATAATAGATAAAGAAATAGCAATCATTCCTAAACAAATCTTAAAATAAACATTTCTCATAATCATAAAATTTATAATTTGCTTCCAAAAATACGAATCTTTATGAATAACTTATCAATGAAAGGTATTACCTTAACATTACTTTATTATTATTATTGATAGATAATTAATAGGAAAATGTTGTCAATTCAAGAACCTACACTTATTATAGATAAGAAAAAATGTAAGGAGAATATTGCAAAAATGAATCAAAAGACTCTACAAAATCAAATAGAGTTTAGGCCTCATTTTAAAACTCATGTATCTCTTGAAATAGGGGAGTGGTTCAAAAAAATAGGAGTCAATAAAATTACTGTTTCTTCCTTAAAAATGGCTCAATATTTTTCAAATCATTGGAATAATATCACAGTAGCATTTCCTATTAATATTTTAAAGATTGATCTTATTAATGAATTAGCTTCTACAATTCAATTAAATATAGTTGTTGAAAATAAAAAGGCAATTCAATTTTTAAAAAATAATTTAAAATATAAAGTTCATGTTTTTATAAAAATTGATGCAGGTTATGGAAGAACAGGAATTCATTATTCAAAAACAAAAAAAATAGCAGCATTCATTCAAGAAATTAATGATGCTAAAAAAATGAAATTTGAAGGGTTTTTATCTCATGCTGGAAATTCTTATTCTGCAAAAGGAAAAAAAGAAATTATACAAATTCATAAAAGATATTCTAAAAAATTAATACAATTAAAAAAATATTTTATTTCTAAATATCCTAATATAAAAATTTCTATTGGAGATACCCCAACCTGTAGTGTCGCTGAAGATTTTTCTTGGGCAGATGAAATGCGTCCAGGTAATTTTATTTTTTATGATATAATGCAATGGGCAATAGGTTCTAATTCATTAAAAAATATTGCTATTGCAATGGCTTGTCCTATTGTAGCTAAACATAAAAAAAGAAATGAAATAATTATTCATGGAGGAGGAATACATTTTTCAAAAGATGATATTCATCATCCTAAAACGGAACAAAAAATATATGGTTTATTAGTCCAATTCAATAAAAAAGGATGGGCAATTTTACCTCAAAAAAATTATCTTAAAAAATTAAGTCAAGAACATGGGACGTTATCGGTTTCAAAAAAAATAATGAAACAATATCAAGTAGGAGATGTTATCGGAATATTACCTATTCATTCTTGTATGACGGCTAATTTAATGAAAGAATATATTACTTTAAAAGGAAGAAAAATTTCAAGATTATAAAATGGAAAAATTAACAAAATCATACAAACGTGATACAATAGAAGGACAATTTGATGCTATTATAATTGGTTCAGGTTTAGGTGGATTAACGACAGGAGCTTTTTTAGCTAAAGAAGGAAAAAAAGTTTTAATTTTAGAAAGACATTATGTTGCAGGTGGTTTTACTCATGTCTTTAAACGAAGAGGATATGAATGGGATGTAGGCGTACATTATATTGGAGATGTACATCGTCCTAAAACAATGATTAATTCATTGTTCAATTATATCTGTGATACTCCAATTGAATGGGCAGATATGGGAGAAGTGTATGATAAGATGATTTTCGGAAACGAAGTATATGAGTATAGAAAAGGAGCCGAAAATTTTAAAAATAAAATGAAAGAATATTTTCCTGATGATGCAGATGCCATTGATAAATATGTAAATTTAATTTTTGAAACTCAAAAAAATCAACGTACTTTTTTTATGGAAAAAGCCTTGCCTAAATCTATCTCTTGGGCAGTAGGAAGTGCATTAAGAAAAAAAGCCTTATCCGCTAATAGAACTACTTTAGAAGTATTAAGCGAATTTATTTCTAATAAAAAATTAATTGCTGTTTTGTGTGGACAATTTGGAGATTATGGTTTAGCTCCTGGGCAAAGTAGTTTTATGATGCATGCCATGTTATTTAAACATTATATTAATGGAGGATTTTATCCTGCGGGTGGTTCGTCTGTTATTTTTGAAAATATTGCTCCTACAATTTTAAAAAGAAATGGTGAAATTTTTACGAATGCGGAAGTCAAAGAAATTATTGTAAAAAATAATAAAGCTGTTGGAGTAAAAATGCTAGATGATAAAGAATTTTTTGCTCCTTTAATTATTAGTAGTGCAGGAATTGTAAATACTTATAAACATTTTTTATCTCCAGAAATTATTCAAAAAAATAATTTAGAACAATTAATTAATAAAGTAACGCCATCTATAGGTCATGTTTGTTTGTATGTAGGATTAAATGCTTCTACAGAAGAATTAAAATTGCAAAAAGCTAATTATTGGATTTTTCCAGATAATTATGATCACGATAAAAACATTGATGATTATTTGAATGATCCTGAAAAAGAAATTCCAGTCGTATATGTTTCTTTTCCTTCAGCAAAAGATCCTAAATGGAACGAACGTTATCCGAATAAAGCAGCTATTGATATTATTACTTTAGCAGATTATAATTGGTATAAAAAATGGGACGGAACAAGATGGAAAAAACGAGGAGAAGAATACGAAAAAGAAAAAGAAAAATTATCTCAACGATTGTTGGAAAAATTATTTCAGCACGAACCACAATTAAGAGATAAAATTGATTATTATGAATTAAGTACTCCTTTAACAACTAAACATTTTGTCAATTATCAATTTGGAGAATTATATGGTTTAGATAATACTCCTAATAGATTTAATCAAAAATTCTTACGTCCTAAAACACCGATTAAAAATTTATATTTAACAGGACAAGATGTTGTAAGTTGTGGAGTAGGGGGAGCTTTAGCAAGTGGTTTATTAACTGCATCAACTATCCTAAAGAAAAATTTAACCAATAAAATTTATAGCTAAAAAATTAAATATTATTACAAAAAAATGATTATAAATAAATTAAAAAACACAAGGGAACGCAAAGGGATACACAGAAATTCGCAGAGAATATAATACAGTTTTTATTTGAAGTAGTAAAACCTCAGCGACTCTCAGCGGATAACTCAGCGATTCCTCTGCGTTGAAAAATATTTTGTATTAAAATCAATAAAAATTATACTATCATAACATGAATTTATTTATTTCGGATTTAGACAAAACATTATTAAATGATAAAGCACAATTATCAATCTATGCTAGAGAAGAATTAAATAAAATGATAGACGATGGTTTGCAATTTACCATAGCAACAGCTAGAAGTCACGTTTCTTCAAAAATTATTTTAGAAGGATTAAATTTGCAATTACCTGTTATTGTTGCTAATGGTTCATTTATTACAGACTTTAAATCAGGAGAAATATTTTTTATGCAAAATATTTCAGATACAATTAAAAAAGAATTACTCTTAGATATTTTATCTTTTAATGCTTTTCCTTTTGTATCTATTTGTGATAAAGAACAAAAAAATAAATTATATTTTTCAAAAATAAATAATGAAGGAACAAAATGGTATGAAAATGAATTAATTGTAACCAATGATTATAGAAGAACACAAGTAGAAAATATTGAAGAAGTAATAGAACATAAAATAATTAGTTGTACTGTAATTGATACAGAAGAAAAAATAAAAAAAATATTAAACTGTATCAATCATAAATATACTGATTTTATAGAAGCTCATTATTATGAAAATCCATACCATAAAGGATGGTTTTGGTTATCTATTCATCATGCCAATTCAAGTAAAAAAAATGCAATTCAACAATTAATTGAACACTCTACTTTTCAACAAAATAATATTACAGTGTTTGGAGATAATGTTAATGATCTTCCTATGTTTGAATATGCAAAAAATAGAATAGCAGTACAAAATGCTATCCCTCTTCTTCATGAAAAAGCTACACATATTTGTAAAAGCAATCAAGAAAATGGAGTTGTAGAATATATTAAAGGAAAATTTTATGGATAAATCAATCGCATTTAAGAAAGCAACAAAAAATGATTTGCCAGAAATCATTAGAATGATTGCAGATGACCAGCTAGGAAGAACAAGAGAAAATTACTCTGAACCTTTAGACGATTGTTATTATGAAGCGTTTGAAAAAATAAATAATGATCCTAACCAAAATTTAATGGTTGTGTTGTTAGATACTGAAATAGTAGGCGTTTTTCAATTGACTTTTATCCCTTATCTTACACATAAAGGAAGTTTGAGAGCTCAAATTGAAGGAGTAAGAATTAAATCCAATAAAAGAGGATTAGGATTAGGCAAAAAAATGATGGACTGGGCAATTCAAAAATCTAAAAAAGAAGGAGCTTTTATGTTACAATTGACCACCAATAAAAAAAGAAAAAAAGCTCATGAATTTTATAAAAAATTGGGCTTTGAAGATTCTCATGAAGGTATGAAATATTATTTGTAAAAACATCTTCATATTAAAGTTATTCATCATTTAATAAACCCAGTTTTTCATCTAAAATATCCATTAAATCATAAACATCGTTCAAATCATTCATTTCTGTACTAGAAATCAATAATTTCAATGTAT
>JAHDII010000335.1 GCA_020630895.1 Saprospiraceae bacterium | reverse complement strand
ATATATTTGGGAAAAATTTAGAACACATTATTTTTCAAATCAAACACAAGAAGAATATAAAAAAGTAAAAAATATTATGCTAGGATTTCAGCATAAAGTATTGCATAAAGGAAATAAAAATCATATCAATTTTTTAAAAAATCAAATCCAAAATGCAAAAAAAGTAATGAAAGAAATTCCTGTTTCTTTTGAAAAACAAATACTCCTTTTTGAAGAAGAATTGAAAAAATGGGAATCTTTTATTTGAATGTAGGACAATAAATTTTTCCAAAATAATATACAATTCCTACACCTACCATAGTATAAAAATCATGATTAGAATCATCTCCTCTTTGGCGTCCTTCTTGACCTAGTTTTATACCTTCAGCAGTAGGAATAGAACGATCATATAATTGAACTGCTAAATCTCCTCTTAAAGATTCAATATCATCTTCATCTGGATATACTGTACTAACATCATCTAAATAATCTGAAAATAAATATCGAGAGCCAAATTGAACATTAAAACTCCATTCAGCATTAATATCCATTTTTAACCCTACTCCATAAGCTAAACCTAATTGAGTTAAAGCATATTCCTCTCCTTTAAATTGTCCTTCTGTTCCTAGTGGTTGAAGGGCAACCCAACGATCTTCATATTTTGTTCTTGGATTAAAATGATAGACATTCAATCCTCCATAAACATAAGGAGTAAAAAACTCTTCATAATCACCATGTTCATAAGGTAAGAAGTTAAATTCAAATAAAGCTACACCTTCTATAATATGAGATTGGAAACTTAAATTTCTTCTTTGTTCAAATGAATTTTTACTATCAGCATCATTAGCACTTACACTACCATAATTAGCTCCAAATCTTAAACAAATTCTTTTATTAAAATTATGACGTGCAATAATCCCTCCAGCAGGACCAGGACGAGTGACATCAAATTTGGTGTTTAAATCTCCAAAATAATTGGAAACTCCTAACCATCCTCCAATTTCCCAGCCTTTTTGAGCTTCTGAAATCAAACAAAAAGAACAAAAAAGTAATATAAAAAGAGATTTTTTTTTCATTTTTGGTTAAAGCATTTATTGAATTCCTAATACAAAGTTATAATAAAACGTTGAAAAAAGCTACTTTGTTATTGAAAATGAAAAGATTAAGATACTTTTCATTCATTTTTAATATATAAAAAAACATGCCAACTTTTATAGATATATAAGTGTATTAAACAGAACTAGTTTTATTTTTTATAAATAATTATTCAAATTTGAGAAATTTAATTATTAGAATTTTACTTTCACCATTAGCTTTAATTTATGGCTTAGGAGTGAGTTTGAGAAATTTTTTTTATTCAAAAAACTTATTAAAAGGAGTTGAATTTGATATTCCTGTTATTTCTGTAGGAAATTTATCTGTTGGAGGAGCAGGAAAAACACCTCATGTTGAATATTTAATTCGATTATTAAAAGATTATTTACAAATTGCAACTTTAAGTAGAGGATATAAAAGAAAAACAAAAGGATTTAGAATTGCACAACCAGGAGATACAGTCATTCAAATAGGAGATGAACCTGTTCAATTTCTTAAAAAATTTCCTGAAGTTATTGTGAGTGTTGCAGAAAATAGAATGTTTGCTATCCCTGAAATGATAACAAATCATCCTGAAATTCAAACCATTTTATTAGATGATGCATTTCAACATCGTTCTGTAAAGCCAGGTCTAAATATTTTATTAACTCAATACCAATTGCCTTTTACTAGAGATTGGTTATTACCTTCAGGAAGATTGAGAGAGTGGAGAACTGCTTATAGGCGTGCAGATATTATTATTATCTCTAAATGCCCAGATACATTAACGATAGAAGAAAAAAATAGATTGAAAAATGAAATAAATCCTTTGCCTAATCAAAGAATTTATTTTTCAAAATATGAATATTCTAATCCTTATAAAATATTTACAGAAGAAGCGTTTCAACTCAAAGAATATCATAATGTTTTAGTATTATCAGCTATTGCAAACACAGAGTATTTAACCTCTTATTTAAGTTCTAAAGTACAGAATGTTCGTTCGTTAGAATTTGAAGATCATCATTTATTTACAAATTATGATATTTCCAGAATGGAAAGAATCTTTTCTACTTGGGAAGTAGATAATAAAATCATTTTAACCACAGAAAAAGATGCTGCTCGATTAGAGTTGCATAAAAAGTATTTAGAAGAACATCAATTACCTATTTATATTATACCAGCTACAGTTTCTTTTTTAGAAGATGATGCTACTCGTTTTAATGAAGATGTTAAAGATTTTTTATTAGGATTTAAAGTATAAATTATTTTTTCTTTTTAAATTCTCCGTTTTTCCAAGCTTTAAAAAAGTCTCTCCAAGCTAGTGGGTTGAAAATATTCATAGGAGCAGTTTGCCCATAATGATAATAACTTTTAGCTTGTTGACGTAAATAATAATCACTATTTTCATTCCCATCCATAGGAACTTTATTCATGATAGAAGCCAATGCATCTTGTGCTAAATTTTCTTCCGCATTATTAGTCAACTGATCATCAACAGTCATAGCTAAAAATTCTAATTTGAAATGTTCTCTGCTAGGCCAAGGAAATACAACTGTTTCAGGTAAATTGATAGTATCCATAGTCATGAGTTGTACTAAAGAATAACGACTATCTTTTAATGTATCAGGAATTACAAAATCAACGGATTTATATCCTATAGTAGTAAAAGAGATTTTTTCTCCAGCTTCTACTACTAAAGAGAAAAAACCTTCCCAGTCTGTATAAGTACCTCTTTGTTTTCCTTCTACAGCTACTGTAACAAAAGGAATAGGTTCTAAATCTTTTCCTGTTCCATCTAATACCAATCCAGAAAATTGAATCAGTTGAACAGAATCAACCGCAGTAGTAGATGTTGTTTCATCTTGCGAAAATGCAGAAAAAGAAAACAAGAAAAATCCTAGTATAATAATGTATATTTTATTCTTCAAAATAATTATTTTTTAGATTCTGAAATTAAAGATAACAAAATTACTTATTTATTAAGTAATACAATAGTAACTTTGAAACTACATTTGGTTGTTCTTTGCTAAAAATTTAGTAAAGAATTAACGCTTTTTTAACTTTAATCATTAAATGATAGAATACAAAGATCAAATAATATATGGAAAACATCCAGTTCTAGATGCTGTAGAATCAGGACAATCATTTGATAAAATTTGGCTACAAATAGGAATGAAAGGTGAATATGTTTCTAATATGAGAGAGAGATGTAAAACAAGAAATATTCCTATTCAAATGTTAC
>JAHDII010000334.1 GCA_020630895.1 Saprospiraceae bacterium | reverse complement strand
GGATTTCCTTTTATAGCTAGAGAAAAAATTTATTTTACAATAAACTCTTTAATCTGTTATAGCGAGTTTGGTTAGCTTTATTAGAAATTTTGCAACCTTTTTCTTTAGCTTTAGCTTTTATATTTTCAACTCTATTTTCAGGATTAGGGTGTGTGCTTAAAAATTGAGGTGGAGTAGGTTGTCCTAACATTTTTTCAAAAAAACCTGCTGCTCCAGCACAATTATAACTGGTACCTCCTAAGTAATGAACAGAATAAGTATCTGCTTCTGTTTCATGCCCACGACTAAATTTAAGATTAATGAGCCCTGCTGTAATTTGAGCTAATTGTTGTTGATTTCCTGCCAAAGCAGAAAGTAAAACAGAAATACCATACATTTTAGTCATTTGCCTTGTAGAATGACGTTGATCTGCATGAGCAATTTCATGGCCCATTACCCCAGCTAATTCATCTTCTTTATCTAAAAATTTAATGAGACCTGTATAAACATAAATATATCCTCCTGGTGTACAAAAAGCATTTAATGTTTTATCATCGTCAATAATTTTTACTTCCCAAGCAAATTGATTTCTATGATGTACTTTTCCTGAATTGAGAATCTCACTAGTCATTGCTCGAATGATTTGATAAGCCTCTTTATTTCTGGATTCATTTAAAATAGGGAAATCATTAGGATTACTTTCTATCTCATTCTTTACTTGTAGCCCTAATTCAGCATCTTGTTTAACACTAAAAAGATTAAATCCCCCTCCAGGTTTTGCTGTTTTTTTGCTACAACTACTATTAAAAATAGTCAAAGAAAAAATAGTGATTATAATTAAAACAAAATTCTTTTTCATAATTTATACTGGTTTTGTCTTATCATTAAAACGAATGTAAAAATAGAATATCTCTAAATAATTGGTTAAACTTTTGACGAATTGTATTAACAATGTCACTAGAATAACAATTCATTCACCAAAAATAATCAATACCTTAAAATTTTAAGGAACTATATATAACTTTCTGATTCTATAAAGAGTTATTTATACTAAAGTCTAGTAATAGAGTGTTTGAAAAAGAGTATTTTTGTATATTTTTAATTAGAGTTGTAGTGAAGTGTGAATATTTTTCACATTAAAAGAGTATAAGATCATGGATAAGCCTTTAGTGAATAGAGTGGCATCAAGTGGATTAATTACCATAAATTTAGAAGAATTTTATCCTTCTGAAGAAATTCTTTTATTTGATTTAAAAGATTATCTTTTTATGGAATTAATCTTAAAAGAAAAAGATTTTAGAGAAGCCTTAAAAAACCATGATTGGGAACAATATCAGGGAAAATATGTAAGAGTATTTTGTTCTGCTGATGCTATTATTCCCATGTGGGCATATATGTTGGTGGTAAGTTATGCTGCTCAATATGCGATTCAAGTTATTCAAGGAAATGAAGAAGAAAGTTTAAAACTCATCTATCAAAAAAAATTATCTGAAATAGATTATAATCAATATCAAGATAAGAGAATTGTAATAAAAGGGTGTAGTGAAAAAGCTGTTCCTACTTTTGCTTATACTTTTTTGACAGAACAATTACGTCCTTTTGCTCAAAGTATAATGTTTGGTGAGCCTTGTTCTACTGTTCCTGTTTTTAAGCGACCTAGAAAATTAAAAAAATAATAACAACAATTATTTTACAATAATTTGCTTTTGTCAATAATTTTTTATTTATTGTATGTAAGGACAAACAAAACAGTATTTTTTAAACCTTTTAATTTCCCTTATTATTATGCGTAAGATTATTATTTCTTTTGTATTACTTGGTGTAATATTTTTATCGTTTGTCATTCTTAGTGCTTATTCTGATAGTCACCAAAAATCAAATTTTAATACAAATACTGAACAAGGAGATTTGCCCCAAATTGTTAAGGCAGTAGATATTCCTCAAACTATAGATTTTGCAGGAGATCCATTTCCAATGGATAATTTTGATGTGAGAGAACGCTTAGATAAAGAATTAATTTCTAATTCTTATAGACATTCTGGTACAATATTATATTTAAAAAGAGCTAAAAAATATTTTCCTATTATAGAAAAAATATTAGCAGAAAATGGAATGCCTGATGATTTAAAATATTTGGCTGTAGCAGAAAGTGGTTTGGAAAATGCAACATCTCCCGCAGGAGCTAAAGGAGTTTGGCAATTTATGAGAGCCACAGGAAAAGGTTATGGATTAACTATCAATTCTGAAATTGATGAAAGATTAAATTTAGAAAAAGCAACAAGAGCTGCTTGTAAATATTTAAGAAAATTAAAAAATCAATTTGGAAGTTGGACTTTAGCAGCGGCAGCTTATAATGTTGGAGATCCTAGATTGAAAAAAAATATAGAAACCCAAAAGGCTAAAACATTATTTGATTTGAATTTAAATTCTGAAACAATGAGATATGTTTTTAGAATTGTAGCCATTAAACAAATAATGCAAAATCCTAGAAAATATGGTTTTTATATTGATGATTTTGAAAAATATGATCCTCTTCCTGAATGTTATAATATTGAAGTAACGGGAAGTGTTGCTAGTTGGGCAACCTATGCTGCAAAATATGGTTTAAGTTATAGAATGTTTAAGGTATATAACCCTTGGTTAATTGATAGTAAATTAATAAATAAAGAAAAGAAAACATATTATGTAAAAGTTCCTAAAAAGGAATAATACATTTTTATATTTTTTAATAAACATGAAACATCCCGAATTTTAGCTATTAAAATTTGGGATGTTTTTTATTTATTTTGTATCAATTACTGTGTATTAATATAATTATAATATTCTTTAAAAATAATATCGTTTGCTGTTCTTGGACTTATAATTTCTAAATCAGCAGGACGATTATTTTTTTGTGGAGCATAAAATAGTGTCAATATTTTATTGAGACTTTCTGAAGAATCTACGAGATAATAGGGAACATGAAATGTTTCGCAAATTCCCTTTGCTTTGAAGGAATGTGTGGTTTCAAAAAACTGGTCCAATTGCTTTGTTTTGGGAGGTCCATCAATTAATCTAAATATTCCTCCTCCTTGATTATTAATAATAATAATTCTTAAATTAGAACTTAAATGGTGATTCCAAAATGCATTGGAATCATAAAAAAAAGAAATATCACCTGTAATTAAAACTGTTGGACGATGATTAATGAATGAAGCACCTAAGGCTGTAGAAGTACATCCATCAATTCCACTTACACCTCTATTTGCATTGTATAAAATATCTTTTCGAGGAGGAAATAATTGTGCATATCTAACAGGGGACGAATTTCCTAAATGCAAATTAGAATGAGCAGGTAG
>JAHDII010000333.1 GCA_020630895.1 Saprospiraceae bacterium | reverse complement strand
ACTACATTTTTATTCAATCCTCAACTTATCTCCAATACTAATAATATTACTGGTTAATTTATTGAGTTCTTTAATTTGATCAACTGAAACATTATATTTTGAAGCAATGCCATATAAAGTATCTCCTTTCACTACAGTATGATATTTTTTCTTCGTATCAGGTTTTGTAGGTTCTGATTTAGGAGGAGTACTTGAATTCGTATCAGGTTTTGTTTCTGTGTTATTAGAGTTGGTATCTACTTTTTCTCCTATAATTTTAATATAAGCTTCTACACGATCTTCTAATACTTTAGGTTTCATTTTTTGTCTTACCACATCAATAAAATCATCTCCTTCTGGAATAGCAATAGGCTGAGAACCTGAAGGAGGGGTAGGAGCATCTTTACTACGAATTCTAATTTTCTTTTTTCGTTTGATTTTTCTTCTGATAGAAATTTTTTCTCCATAAGCAGGTTCTGTCCCAATTTCCATTCTATTTTTAGCATATAATTTGGCAACTTTAATTCCATATATTTGAGAAATAGAATACATCGTTTCTCCTGCTTTTACTTTATGATAAGAAGTTTTTCCTCTCCATTTTTTTCGTTTAGGTTGTAAATAAACTTTAGTATTTGCAGGAAATTCTAAAGTTTTAGCACTGTATAATTCATTATAATTCGCAACTCTTTTAGCACTTACATTAAATCGATCTTCGATACTTCTAGGAGTATCTCCTTCTTGAGCAATTACCATTCTTAAACCATTATGAATTACAATTTCGTTACTTGTAGGAGGTGGAGCAGCTAAATCGGGATCAATGACAATAGGTGTTTCTGCTTCACCTTCAAATTCAGGATCTAAATTTGATTTTTTATCATATTTATATAATTCATTGGCTTCTATAATACCAATGAGTAATTTAGCATAATTAGGATTTGTAGCATAACCTGATTTTTTTAATCCTTTTGCCCAAGCACGATAATCCATAATATCTAAATCAAATAAAAAACCATAGCGGTATGCTTTTCTTGGATCGCGTAAAAATTCAGAATGAGCATAATAAGATTCTTCAGGATTTTTAAAAACTCTAAAGCAAGATTTGACTAAAACTCCATTCTTATAATCATCATCTTTTAAATAATAAGTATCTCCTGTCCAGCTACTACCACACTTCATTCCAAAATGATTATTGGCTTCTCTAGCTAAACTACTTTTGCCATCTCCTGATTCTAAAATCCCTTGAGCTAATTTAATACTTGCAGGAATTTTAGCTCGTCCCATTTCTTGGATGGCAATTTTTTTATACTTTTCTATATAAGCTTTTCGGTCAGAATTATTAGGATTCAAATAATCTTTTATTTCATATTCTTTGGCTTGAAGCCCAGAACATAAAATAAAAACAAAAAGAAAAAAACAATATTTGCAATTCATGATAAAAAGGGTTTTTACTAAATAAAAGACAAGAACGTAAAAATACATCCTATTTATTGACTACAAAAATAGGCTTTAATTTATATTAACATAAATTTCTAGTCTGATGAGATATTCATTTCATCGAATTTACAGGCTTATACCTCTAATTGAATCTAATTTGTAATGATTTATGATTAATTTTCAGTTTCAATAAGACATATTTTATGTTATGAATTTTATAGAAAGTATTAAACTAGCATTAGTATCTATCCGTTCTAATCTTTTAAGAGCTCTAATTACCTTAATGATTATTGCTCTAGGGATTGGTGCTTTAGTAGCTATTCTTACCGCTTTAGATGTTTTGTTATTTAGTTTTCAAGATAACTTTTCTGATTTAGGAGCTAATAGTTTTTCTATTGCTAGAAAAGGAGATGGTATTTCAGGAAGAAAAAGAGGAAAACGAACCAAACGAGGAGAAGTTATTTCTTTTGATCAAGCTATGGAATTTAAAAAACAATATGATTATCCTGCTACAGTAAGTGTTTCTGCTACAGGAACTTCTATTGCTACAATAAAATATGAAGATAAAAAAACAAATCCTAATATTCCTGTAGTTGGTTGTGATAAAGAATACTTAGATGTTAGAGGATTAAAATTAAAAGCAGGGCGTTCTTTTTCTAATACAGAAATGGAAATGGGAATGAGTCGTACCATTATAGGAATGGATATTGTGAATTTATTATTTAATGAAAATCCAGAAAAAGCAATAGGAAAATCTATTTCTAGAGGAAATGTAAAATACAAAGTTATTGGTGTACTCGCTTCTAAAGGTTCTAGTATGACGGCAAATGAGGATAAAGTGATTTTAATTCCTATAGCAAATGCTGTTCGATATTATGATTATCCTAATAAAAATT
Source organism: Saprospiraceae bacterium (assembly GCA_020630895.1). GTDB lineage: Bacteria > Bacteroidota > Bacteroidia > Chitinophagales > Saprospiraceae > JAHDCE01. Next base: position 1,029 of record JAHDII010000333.1, on the reverse strand, counting down.
ATAATGTTTCTGTAGCTGTTCATGATGCTTTACAAATGGATGATGCGGAATCGGCTGCTATTGGAATTTTTCGAAATGTACGAAAGCTCAAAGCAGGCGAAGAAAATGATTTTGAAATTTTTAAAAGTGATGGTTTAATGGACATTTTAAAAGAAAATACTTTTGAAATTAGAGCCGCCACCATTTTTATTGGTTTAGCAACTTTATTAGGTGCCGCCATTGGTTTAATGAATATCATGCTTGTTTCTGTTACTGAACGAACCAAAGAAATTGGAATTTGTAAAGCGATTGGTGCTTCTCAAAGTAATATATTAATTCAATTTTTAGTAGAAGCGATTTTAATTTCTATTATAGGAGGAATTATAGGAATTTTTATGGGAATGTTATTAGGAAATATAGTTGCTCTCATATTAGGAGGTAGCTTTATTATTCCTTGGATGTGGATCGCTCTTGGATTTATATTATGCTTTTTTGTAGGAGTTATTTCTGGTTTTTATCCTGCTTATAAAGCTAGTGCTTTAGATCCTATTGAGTCTTTGAGGTATGAATAGAAGGGTAGGGGGTGATATGTTTTAATTATAAAAATAAACAATTATTAGTGGAAGAACTCATCGAAATAATAAATAAAATTGTCAAGTATGGTTTAAACCCTAATGTTGAAATTGAAGATAAAGAGAAGGATTTGGAAATGAATCTTGTCAACTTATATTCGAAATATTTTGAGATAAATTATAAATCAGACAATAAGAAATATAAAAAATTCAATAAGAAAAAAATATATCCAAACGTCATCGAAAATGTAAAGACCAATTTTAAAAATTTTGGTTGGTATCATTCAATTTTAAATTTAGAAGAAATACTCAAAGAACCAGAAACAGGAACAGGAACAGGGGATGCTATAGATGATTTATCAGATATAATCTATGATCTATTGGAAGTAAAGTGGAGAAAGGAAAACAACAGTGAAAATGATGCTTGGAAATTTTTTGAAATAATATTTTATGGTCATACCCAGCAACATTTAATAGA
>JAHDII010000024.1 GCA_020630895.1 Saprospiraceae bacterium | reverse complement strand
TTTCCACAAGGACAGGGATTAAGACTACCTATAAAAATAAAGTTAGAATCATAATCTACAGATATTCTTGCTCTTGATATAGTAACCTTTCCTTCTTCCATGGGTTGGCGAAGAACTTCTAATACGCTTCTTTTAAATTCGGGTAATTCATCTAAAAATAATACTCCATTATGTGCTAAGGATATTTCACCTGGTAATGGATTCGAACCTCCTCCAACCAAAGCCACATCACTTACTGTATGATGAGGAGATCTAAAAGGACGAGTAGTAACTAAAGATGTTTTATCTGATAACAAACCTGAAACAGAATGTATTTTTGTAGTTTCTAATGATTCGTGAAGTGTTAATGGAGGTAATATTGTAGGAAATCTTTTTGCTAACATTGTTTTTCCTGCCCCTGGAGGACCAATCAACACCAAATTATGTCCTCCTGATGCTGCTAATTCCATGGCTCTTTTTATATTTTCCTGACCTTTCACATCTGAGAAATCAATATGATACTGATTTTGAGCATCAAAAAATTCTTGACGAGTTTGAACTTGTAAAGGCTGTAATGATGATTTTCCATTAAAAAAATCAACAGCTTCTTGAATATAATCTACTCCATATACATTAATATTATTAACTAAAGCTGCTTCTCTTGCATTGACTTTAGGTAAAATGATTCCCTTAAATTTTTCTTTTCTTGCTTGAACTGCTATAGATAAGGCTCCTTTCAATGGTCTTAAGCCTCCATCTAATGACAGTTCTCCCATTATGACATAATCTTTTAATTTTTCTGGATAAAGGATTTGTTTTGATCCTGCTAATATTCCTAAAGCAATGGGGAGATCATAATATGAACCCTGTTTGGGTAAATCAGCGGGAGCTAAATTTACAATAATTTTAATTCGAGGAAGTTTTAATTTTGAATTGGCTAAAGCTGCTTCAATTCTAGCAAATCCTTCTTTAACCGCATTATCTGGTAATCCTACTAATTGATAACCTAATTTTCCTGCTTGTACAGTCCCTCCTGTATTGACTTCTATTGTAATGGTGGTAGCATTAACCCCTTGAACAGAGCTAGCATAAGTTTTAACGAGCATCTTTTTCTTTTTTTTTATTATGAAATACTTACCTAAAAAGGTTTCTCTATTACATAGAGTCAAAAAGAAAAAAATTCCATAAATTCAGACAAAAAAAAGCGATGTGCTGAATTCAGCACATCGCTTTTTTAATTAATAACAATAAATAATATGGTATTATTTCAATTGGAATTTAACAGGCAAAGTAAATTGAACTTTTACAGGTTCATTTCTTTGTTTTCCTGCAATCCATTTAGGCATTTTTTTCACTACCCTTAATGCTTCATCTCCTAATGTAGCACCTTTTTTAGGTGTTTTTACAATCTTAGGATCTTTTATACTACCATCTTTATCTACCACAAATTGAATATATGCTGTTCCTTCAATACCATTTTCACGAGCAATTGCTGGATATTTTACATGTTTCTGAATAAATGAGATAATTTTCTCATCAGAACATTTTTTACGTTCCTTTTTATCAGATATATTTTCGCAACCAGGAAAATGAGGTGCATACTCCACTATTTTGAAGATTTTATCTTCTACTGGTGGTGGTGGCGGCGGCGGTGGCGGCGGTGGTGGTGGTGGTGGCTTTGCTGCCGTTGGTGCAGGAGGAGGAGGAGGCACTGGTTCATTAGTAGTCTCTTCATCTATCTCTTGACTTTCAAACTTAGGTTCTTCAATTTCCACTTCATCAGGTACTTCCTCAATTACTGGAGGAGGAGGAGGTGGTGGTGGTGGTGGTGGTTCAGCAGTACGAGGAATTTCCATTTCGATTTCCTCTTCTAAATCAGGTCCTAATGAATATAAGCCATCATCTTCATTGTACTGAGTCCAGCTCATTAAGATAGTTGCTATTAATATTGCTGCAATAGCTCCTATACCTAAATGAGTAGGGCTTCTTCTAAACACATCCACTTCAGGATATTTATTTCCTCTCAATGGAGAATCAGAAATACTCCCTTTGTATCTTTCTGTAAGAATGCCATTATCGCTATGATTAGACAACATCATTCTAATAATCAAGGGGATAACAAAGCAAGCAACAACAATAATTGCTACTAAGATTAGCACTAAAGGCCCCTTCATTGCTAAATTAAAAATACTCATAAACGGAGGTTTTTAATTAATTGATATAAAAAAACGCCAAATAAACACCCAATAATATTTGCTATAATATCAGGAATTTCAAAATTTCTTTCAGTTGTTAAACTGTATTGAAGGTATTCCATTAAAATACCATACAACACGCTAGATGCAAAAATGACTAAAAGAGTTGTGAAAGGTATAATTTTTTTTTGATTTTTTTTAAAAAAAGCCCAAATCCATGTTGATACTAGAGTAAAATACATTAAAACATGTATAATTTTATCTATAAACTTAATTTTTAACTCTGGTACTTGAGGAGTAGAGATTAAAGACAAAATAAAAATAGTAATCGTACATGTGATTGGAACAATAAAATATTTCACTATCCTATCAACTCTTTATATGCTTCGACATCTAAAAGATCATCTAATTCTGAGGGGTTTGTCATTTCTATCTTAACAATCCAACCTTCACCATAAGGATCATCATTGACTAGAGCTGGATTATCTCCTTCATCTTGATTTAATTCAGGATTAAATTCTAATATTTTACCACTTACAGGCATAAATAAATCAGAAGTTGTTTTAACTGCTTCTACCACTCCAAATTCTTCTTCGATATTGAGTTCTTCTCCTACAGTTTCTACTTCAACATAAACAATTTCATCTAATTCACTTTGAGCAAAATCAGTAATGCCAATATAAGCGATATTATTATCTTCTACTCTCAACCATTCGTGGTCTTTAGTATATTTTAAATTATCTGGAAAATTCATTGTTACAATAATTTTAAAATCAGAATTTTTTTATAAAAAAATAAATCATTCATCTTAGATGAAATGTTTTATCAAGCATTTGCCAAAAATAAACTAATTATTGAAAATGCAAACTAAAAATATTAACTCTTTTAAATTTTTATTTGTTATTAGACTTTATCACAAACTGAGTTTAAAAACTTAGCTTTGCTTTTTTATTCATTTAAAACAATAAATCATGGCTTTAAAGGAATCCAACATGTTAGATTTAGGGACAATTGCTCCTGATTTTTTATTGCCTGACACAGTATCAGGTAAAAATATTTCTCTTCAAGATATACAAGGAGAACAAGGAACTTTAGTAATGTTTATATGCAATCATTGTCCTTATGTGATTCATGTTAATGATGAATTAGTTCGTTTAGGAAATGATTATAGAAATAAAGGTATTGGCTTTGTAGCGATTAGTTCAAATGATGTAGAGAATTATCCTCAAGATGCTCCTGATAAAATGAAAGCATTAGCAGAAGAATTATTATACCCTTTTCCTTATTTATATGATGAAACTCAAGAAGTAGCTAAAAGTTATGATGCTGCTTGTACTCCTGATTTTTATTTATTTGATAAGGATTTAATATTAAAATATAGAGGTCAATTAGATAGTTCTCGCCCTAAATCTGAAATTCCAGTTACAGGAGAAGATTTAAGAAATGCCTTAGATGCTTTACTTAGTGGGACTGATATATCAGAAAAACAACGTCCTAGCGCTGGTTGTAATATCAAGTGGAAAAAGGAAAGTTGATAGGTGGTTATTTTAATTTTTCAGTTAATAAAAAAAGTATGAATCTTAAATATATTTTAATAGGATTTATTATTGCTTTTGCAAGTTCTTTTTCCTACGGGCAAGATGCTCCTCCCAAAGAAGACACTCAAAAAGAAGGCAACAGACCACCTAGAGGAGGAAAGGGAAATGAAGGAAGACCACAAGGTAAAATGACTAAAGAGATGTGGTTGGAATTTTCTGAGAAAATGCCTAAAGTTGGTAAAATTTCGGGAAAGGTTATAGATGAGAAATCTGGTGAACCTATTGAATATGCTACTATTGGTTTACTGCTTCAATTAGATTCTTCTGTTATTACAGGAACGATCACTAATGAAAAAGGGCTTTTTGTAATGGAAGAATTGCCGATTGGACGTTTTATCGTTTCAGTAGAATTTATGGGATATGAAACTCAAAACTTTCCTGATATTCGATTGAATCCTCGCCGCTCACCTGAAGTAGATTTAGGAACAATTTCTTTAGACATCAGTTCTGAAATGATGGGAGAAGTCGTCGTTCAAGAAGAAAAGCCTTTTATTGAATTACAGTTGGATAAAAAAATTGTAAATGTTGAAGACAATTTGACTGTTGCAGGAGGAACAGCAACAGATGTTCTAGAACAAGTCCCTTCTGTTGAAGTAGATATTGATGGAAATATTAATCTAAGAGGGAGTCAAAATATTACGATTTTGATCGATGGGAGACCTACAGCAATGGCAGGAAGTTCTCCTGCTGATATATTAGAACAAATTCCTGCGGAATCTATAGAAAAAATTGAAATCATTACCAATCCATCAGCGAAATATGATCCTGATGGAATGGCTGGTATTTTAAATATTATTCTTAAAAAGAATAAAAAAATTGGATTAACTGGAAATGTTTCTGCTAATTGGCAATTTTTAGATTTAAATGAATATAGTTTTAGTGGAAATTTAGGGTATAGAAACCAGAAAGTAAATGTTTACACTAATTATTCTTATCGAGATAATGAAAGAGAATTTTATCGACTTAATTACAGGCTCAACACATTAACAGATACTATTTATTCTTTTGATCAAGACGGTGATGGTGCAAGAAGAAGGAAATCTCATGTTTTTAAAACAGGTTTAGATTTTTATCCTAATTCTAGTAGTACTATATATACAAGTGTTCAATTAGGGTTTCAAAAAGGGAATGATTATGGAGAAAATTTATATTATTATTTTGATGAAAATTCTATTTGGAGTCATTTAGGTATAAATACAGAAGTTGAAAAAGAATCTGAAAGAGATAAAAGTTTTTCCTTAGGATATCAAAAAAGATTTAATAACAAATGGGATCATTTATTAGAAATTGATTTCAATTATTCTGATGATAATGAAGAAGAAACAAGTGATTTAGAACAAGGAGAATACGATCTTGATTATAATTTAGATGATTTATATATCCAAAATGATATAACCAATAGTTATAGGCAATCCTATCAAGGGCGTATAGATTATGAACGACCTTTTGATAATAAATCAAAATTAGAAGTTGGAGCAAAAAGTATTGTTCGTTTTAGAGATGAAGAATTTATTTCTAGTAATCCTATTTTAGATAATCAATTCCAGTTTGATGAACAAATACATGCTATATATAGTACATATGCTTATCCTGTTACTGAAAAATTTAGTATTAAAGGAGGTCTCAGATTAGAACAAGCTGTTACTGATGGAAAAGTAGTCAATAGTAATGAAACATTTCATAAAAATTATTTTAGTTGGTTTCCTAGTTTAACTTTAAGTCAGGATTTAGGCGAAAAAGGGCAAATGTCTTTGAGTTATAGTAGAAGAATTAATCGTCCTCGTTCTAGACAAATAAATCCTTTTTTAAATTATTCAGATCCTCTAAATTTTAGAAAAGGGAATCCTGATTTGAATCCAGAATATACCAGTGCAATAGAATATAACTACATGAAACGTTGGGATAAAATTACATTTATGCCTTCTCTCTATTATAGACATACTACAGGTATTATTAATAGATATAGAACTGTAGATAGTGAAGGTGTTTCAACGATGACTTATATCAATTTATCTCAAGCACATGCTTATGGTATTGAATTAGTAACAATTTATAAACCTTTCAAATGGTGGCGTTTAATGCCTAGTTTTGATTTGAATCAAACTATTTTAGATGCAGGTAATTTAGATGCGGATTTGAATACTACTGCTTTTAGAGTCAGTGGTCGATTAGTTTCTAATATGACTTTTTGGAAAAATATGGAATTACAAATGTTTTTCATGTATCGAGCTCCTTCAAAAATTGCACAAGGAGAAATGAAAAGTATATTTTTTGGAAATATTGGACTTAAAAAGAAAATTTTAAATGATAAAGGTTCTATAGGAATTAGTATTAGAGATCCTTTTGCAACAGGTAAATTTAGATTTATTACTGAAGGAGATACTTTTTATCAGGAAGGAAGTCGCCAAAGAGAACCTTATATTGCTACGCTTACATTTTCTTATCGTTTTGGAAAACAAGAAAGAAATAAACGCAATAAAAATGATAGAGATCGAGGAAATAGTGATAGCGGTTTTGATGATATGATGGATTAACTTTTTATAGATATGAACATGAGTCATCCCGAATTTTGATAACTAAAATTCGGGATGACTCATGTTCATGTTTTATAAACCTATTGAAGCCCCAAAAGAAAATATGAGCATATTTGTTTTACTTTGGTTCAATTCAAATTTTTCTACAATATTAGAAGTAGTAGGGGGATCTTCTTTTAAAACATGATAATTTGCAGTTGTTCCTCCTTGGTAAGAAACTTTTATATTCACTTGCAAAATAGGATTAAACCATCTTATTCTTATCCCTAGAGAGCTTCCATACGCCAATGACCAATCAGAATATATTCTATTAGAAATATTTTTTTCTTTTTCTTCTTCTATAAAAGAATGTCTTATCATAGCTGTATATTTTATTTCTTTTGTTTCTTTAGAAATCAAATGATTGAATCCAATATAAGCATCAGCGTATGGTTGAAATAGAGTTAACCAATCTGGTTTTAAACGAATTCCTATTTGAGAGAAAACGTTTCTAGTTAATAGCTCATTGGTTTCAATGGCATCATAACCTTTATAAATAATACTTTGTTTCACTTCTCCTTTTCGTCCCCAAGTAAAATCAGAAAAACCAATATTGAACAATCCTTTTACAGGCATTCCTATTACTCCTGAAGCAACAGAAAAACTAAATCCTTCAGTTGATATTTTTTGATCTTGAAAAAAATCATCTAATGGTATCACTAAAGAACTTCCAAAATCTACATTTAAACTTAAAGAGCCTTTGTAAGGATTTTTAACTCTTTCTCTAAATTTTAATATTGTTGTATCTCTTTCAGACTGTGCAATTATTGTAAGATAAGAAAAAATCAAAATGATGATTACGATATATTTTTTCATACTAATACTTAATTTTTAATTTATAAAAACTAAGATATTGGCAAAAAATATAAGTCAATAATTCATTTTCGCAATTACGAACATGGAGATTAGTAAAAAATACTAATCTTCAATATAATAAGAGAAATAATACTACAAATCTGCATCTTTTGCAGCTTTTCTTGCTACAGGAATATCAATGTAATAAATAAAAACTTTTTCTTCATGACAACCTAATTCAACTTTTCGATTTCCATCAATCCAAAGATATGTTTTACAATCTTTATCTTCTTTATTGGGTAGCACAAAATGAGGATCTCCATATTTATCTTTAAAACTCATTTTGATTTCATCCAAAACTTCAGAAGGAACTAATTTTAAAGTATCAATTTGAGGTAAACATTCTACTTTATATAATTTTTCATTTTTTCTATTAGGACTATAATAAAATGCTTCAAAAAATGTCCTTAATTTTCCTGCCTTTCTTAATCGAAGATCATATACATATTCTCTTACTTTTTTTGTTTTTTGAATGGGGTACATTTTTCTATCCGCAGCATATAAAGCTTTAGTATGTTTATATACTTCTTTTTTTTTCATACCAAAAACAAAATTGAGTACTACAGTATCATTTTGTTCTCCAGAAGCTAATTCTTTTTCTGTAAACTGTTTTATTTGTTCTTCTAAAGATAATTTAGAAGAATTATTATTGTTAGAATCTTTTTTACAAGAAAAAATAATAACTATGGGGATCAATAAAAATAAATAGTAAAATTTCATTGTTTAATTGATAATATTTAAAATAAGAAATGGTAATTCATTCAATATGAATCTTTTAATAAAAAGTTAAAACAAAGATATAAAGATAATAAGATAATTTATTGTTATTACTTTTATACCAACAAAAGTAGTAACTCTAAAACCAACACTTCATGAAGAAACTAAAATTTCCTACTGCTCATACAGTTTTATTAATCATAGCTGCTTTAGTTACACTATTCACATTTATTATTCCTTCAGGAAAATATGAACGATTATCTTATAATTCTGATAAAAAGGAATTTATTCATACAAAGAAAGATACAACAATAACTTATCCTGCTCATCAAAAAATATTAGACTCTTTAGGAATCAAAACAAGTATTGATAAATTTACTAATAAAAAAATTAAAAAACCTTTAGGTATTCCTAATACTTACTATTCTATTCCTAAAAAAGAAGGAACAACTTTGCAAAAAACTAAAGAAGGAATTATTGCTTTTATTCAATCTCCATTAAAAGGAATTGAAAAAGCAATTGATGTGATTTTATTTGTTTTAATTATTGGAGGATTTATTGGAGTCGTTCATAAAACAGGAGCTTTTGATGCAGGAATTCAACAATTAGCAAAAACATTAAAAGGAAAAGAAACTATTTTAATTATTGCGATTACTTCTTTAATTGCTTTAGGAGGAACCACTTTTGGATTAGCTGAAGAAACTATTGCTTTTTATCCTATTTTGGTTCCTGTTTTTTTAGCAGCAGGCTATGATGCTATGGTAGCTTTAGCAGCTATTTATATTGGTTCTTCTATAGGAACAATGTGTTCTACAATTAATCCTTTTAGTTCTATCATTGCCTCTAATTCAGCAGGAATTGATTGGACAACAGGATTAAATAGTCGTTTATTTTTATTGATTATAGGAACTGCTTTTTGCCTATGGTATATTATTCGATATGCTGAAAAAGTAAGGAAAGATCCTTCTAAGTCTATTATTTATGCTCAGAAAGAAGCAATAGAAAAAATGTTTTTAATTTCATCAAATCAAGCATATGAATTTACTAACAGAATAAAAATTATATTGATCATTTTTGTTACTTGTTTTGCTGTAATGATTAAAGGTGTTTATTCTTGGGATTGGTGGTTTTTAGAAATGACTACTGTATTTTTTGTAGGAGCTATTCTTATTGGAATTATTGCTCGACTCAAAGAGGTTACGCTTGTTGAATCTTTTGTAAAAGGAGCTAATGATTTATTATCTGTTGCTTTAATTATTGGATTAGCTAGAGGTGTTACAGTATTAATGGATGAAGGTTTGATTAGTGACACGTTATTGTACTACTCGTCTAATACTGTAGAAGGAATGCCTAAAGGAATATTTGTAAATGTAATGATGTTTTTATATGGTGGATTATCCTTTTTTGTTCCTTCATCTTCAGGATTAGCTGTTTTATCGATGCCAATTATGGCTCCTTTAGCAGATGTTGTTGATATAGGAAGAGAACATGTGGTAAATGCTTATCAATGTGGTATGGGACTAATGGCTTTTATTACCCCTACCGGCTTGATTCTTGCATCACTCACTATGGTAAATGTTACTTATGACAAATGGCTCCGTTTTGTAATGCCGTTATTAATAGGTCTTACCATATTAACCATGATCATGCTAACAACTTTAGTATATTTATAAATTTATTATGTGTTTTGATAAAATATTTTCAATTTCATGAATCTATTTTAACTTTTTTGAGTACAAAATATAAAACTATCGGATAACTATAAACAAACATGGGCATTTTGAATCCTCCAAATAATATATTCATGCTTCAAACTCTTGTAAATCAATTGAATAAAATTGGTGTACAAAATCAATTGTGTGATGGTGCATTGCCTTCTTGTACTGTTATGCATAACCTTGATCATGAAATTCCCCAATTAATTATCTGGCCTAAATCTACTGAAGAGGTACAGCAAGCCCTTAGTTTAATTGCTCCATTAAAAAAACTTCAAAAAATTCCAATAAGTATTATATCTGGAGGACATGGATATAATGGAGAAGCTATGTGTACTGGAATCACATTTGATATGCAGTTTATGAAATCTTGTGTTATAAAAGATAATAAACTGATTGTTGAACCAGGCTGTGGGCTTCGAAAAGTTATAGATGTCCTTCAAGAACATTCTAGAATTATTCCTCATGGAGATTCTTTAACCGTAGGAGCTGGAGGACATTTTATTTCAGCAGGATGGGATTTATTATTAACAAGAAAGTATGGTTTAGGTTGTCAACATGTGACTTCAGCAACAATAGTGTATTGGGATGGAACAGCAGAAGTTGTAACTCAAGAAACTAATCCAAAAGTATTACATTCTATTAAAGGTTCTTTTGGCAATTTTCAGGGCATTATTACAGAACTTACTTTAGATACATTTGATACTCCTTCTGAAGTTCACCTTGCTCGAGTTGTTTTAGATCTAGCAACTTTACCTAAAAATATTATTCAACGTAGTTATAATTTGCCTCCTGAAATTTCTACAACGCTTCGTTTTTTCTTTATAGAAGGAACGCCCAAATTAGTTCTTATTTTAGGCACTTTAATGAGTAAAGAAAAAACAATAGATGTTATCGCTCATGAAATTTGTAAAAATTTAGCAGAACAAGTTAAAAATTCTTGGGTATGTGAAAGTCTTTCTGATGTTCGTTTTCTTCCTCTTGAGCGTACTGCCCAAGAAGATTGGAAATCTATTGTAGATATGACTACTGAAGAATTTGAGGAGATATCGGAAAAGTATTGGAAACGTGATGTTTTTCTTCGAGAAATGAAAGTTTCTTATTGTCAACAAAGAAGTTATTGGATTAATATTACTGCACCTAATACTATTTTTAAAGATCTTATTTATTTTCTTAAAACAATAAGCCCTGAATTTCAAGAAAAGGTATATGGAAATGTTACTATTGGAGGAGGTGAAATGTGGAAAAATAAAAAGAATGTTTCTATGCCTATTGGTCAGGCTATTATACGATTTGAAAGCCACTGTGAGGATCTTAAAACTCATCAAACCCAATCCAAACACCTTTCATATCTTTTTACTAAAGTATCTGAAAAATATAGAGAAAAGGAATTAATTGGTAAAGTTTATTCTGGAGATAAATTTAATCGTGAAAAGTAAGATTTACAGGAAAGTTTTTAAAAGTTCTAATGCATGATTTTCTTTTTGAGTCATGATTTTTTTCTCTAAAGGTGTTTTATCTCCATAACCACATAAATGTAATATGCCATGAATCATTACCCGGTAAAGTTCATCTTTAAAAGAAAGATTGAATTGTAAAGCATTTTCTCTAACTCTATCTATAGAAATATAAATATCACTTTCTATCAATTGATCAGAAAGAGAAAAGGTAATAATATCTGTTAGTGTATCATGTTGAAGGTATTTTACATTAATTGCATGTAGATATTCATCTGAACAAAAAATATAATTGATAGTTGTATATTCTTTTCCTTCTTGCTCAATAATTCTTTCAATCCACTGATTGATTAAAAAAATTTCTTTTTCAGAAATACCAAAATCTATTTCTTCGTATTGATAATTAATTTCTTGAGATGAGAAATTAGAAAGAAAATCAAATGACATTTTAGTTATACTTTGAATTGCATTTCTACAGTACTTCCATTATCTGAAAAGACCACAAGATCACTTAATTGTTTCATCATAAAAACACCTCTTCCTCCTATTTTCATTAAATTTTGAGGAGATGTAGGATCTGGCAATGTAGAAAAATCAAATCCTCCCCCTTCATCTGTTACTTTAAAAGTAATGTTCTTTTCTTTTTTCAACATATTCACGATCACTTTTTTATTCTTATCAGAATCGTTTCCATGAACAATGGCATTGGTTACAGCTTCTGTTAAAGATATAAGGATATTGCCATAAATTTCAGGAGCGACCTCAAAGCGATCTACAACTGTTTCAACAAAGGCTTCTACCTTAGGCATGTTTTGAATATCTGATTTTAATTCTAGCATTTCTTGAATTTCTTTTGCCATTTTATAGTGCAATTATCTTTTTTTTATTGATTTCCCTTTAAAGTCTTATAATAATCTTCTACTAGTTTTTTATAATAAGGCTTTAATGAAGGAGATACTGTTTTATACATATCAATTTCTGATTCTCTCTTCTTGATATATTCTTCTAATGCAGGAGGCATTTTACGTTCTTTTTCTTGAGTACGTTCTGCCTTTCTTTTTTCATCAAACTCACGTTGGCGTTCTGCTTTTTCAGATTTTAATAAACGAGTCATGATATCCTGTTGGCGTTTCATGGTTTCGTTATTTAATTTTTTATTGACCAAATCAATTTCTGTTTTATTCATTTGATCTATTATATCTTGAAGTTGAGGATCTCCTCCTTCTCCAGATTGCTGTTTTTCTCTTTGAAGTTTTTCTAATGCTTCTCTTAATGCTGCTTGGCGTTTAGCCATTTCAGCAAACCTTTTACTCATTCCTCCTTTTCCTTTACCTCCCTTTCCATTCTTCATATCCTCCATGTCCTTATTCAATTGTTCCTGAAGACCTTTCATATCTTTAGGAATTTTACCACTTTTTCCTTTTCCATTTCCACCAGGCTTTTGGCACATTTGGTTTCCAGACATTTGACTTGCCATTTGTTGCTGCATTTGATCCAATACTTCACTCAACATAAGGGCTAAATCATTAAAACCTTTCATTGCCGCATTTTGATTGACGACAGATTGCTGTTTTCTACGTTCTTCTAAATGTTCTAAAGATTCATCAACATTTTCTTTAACCTCTGTAATTTTTTCTGTTACATAAGATTCTATTTGATAAACTCTTTTGCTTAATGCATGAAGGCTATCCTCTACAATTTTAAAATCATCTTTAATCTTGTATTGATTCTGAACTAATTCTACATAACGAGGAGTATTAATCGCTGTTTGATTCACATTATCCATGAGTTCCTCTTCTTCAAATGAAAGGGTTACTAAATTTTCTAGTAATTGACGAAGAGATTCCATGTCTTCTTCCATTTGTTCCATTTCTCCAGCTTGCATCTGCATTTGCATTTGTGATGCTGCTTTTTTCATTTTATCAGAAGCATTTTTTTGAGAATCAGAAGCTTTGCTATTTTGTTTTTGATCTAATTGTTCTTCACTTTTTTCTAGTTCTTCTTGAATATCCTCCATAGCTTCTTCCATTCCCTCCATATCTTTAGGATTTTCTAGTTCCTCATTTTTCTTTTCAAGCTCTTCCATTTTTTCCTTTACCTCTTCAAATTTTTCATTAATTTCTTCTTGCTTCTTTTCTAATTCTTCTTGACTTTTATTTTCCTCTTTTGTGTCTTCACTCAATTTCTCTGTTTCTTTAGCCAATTCTTCTAATTCTTCAATTTGATCTTGTAATTCACTTTCTAATTCTAATTGTTTGAATAATTCAAGCATACGATCTAATTCCATTTCTAGCTCTTCATCATTCATTTCCATTTCATCCAAATTCTCAAGAGCTTCTTCTTTATCCATTTTTTCAAGCAATTCTTCCATTTGCTTCATTAAGTCTTTCATTTCTTCACTCAACAATTCATCAAATAACTTTTGAAGTTTCTCTTGCTTTTCTAAAATTTCTTCTTGAGGCTCATTAAATTCTTCTTGATTTTTTAGATTTTCCTCAAAATTTTCCTTAGCATTATTAATTTTCTTTTCTAAATCTTTTTGTTGCTCTAATAATTTTTCAATTTCTTTTCTATCCTGCCAATCCAATTCTTTTTCTTGAAGTAGTTTTTCTCTCATCTCTTTCATTTTCTTCTGTACTTCCTTAGATTCTTTAATGGCTTCCTCTAAATCATCTTTAATTTCTTCATTATTTTTATCTTCTATTTCCTCAAATTCTTCTATAGTTGGCATACTATAGGTCATCAGTTGAGTTCTTGCAGATTTACTTCCATTAATTCCATCATTATCAAATACCTCAAAATAGTATGTGATATTATCTCCTGGTTTTAAACTCAAATTGCGAATATCCCAAGTATAATCATATTGCATTTGCTTATTATCAGGTTGTTTTACAGGAATAGAAACAAGTTGCCCTTCTCCACCTTTTTCTTTTTTAATTTTATAATTGAATAATAGCTTTGTAAGACCATAATCATCTGCTGCATCACCTACAAAAAAGAGCAATTTATTATCTGTACTATCTTCAAATTTTTCTACTGTAATGGTAGGATTTAAATCTGGGATAACAGAAATAGTATATCCAATTGAATCTGCATTTTGAAGAGCTTCATTAGAAACATAAACCTTATAAGATTCATCTTTCATTGCTTTTCTTTTATAAGTAAATAGTTTACTTCCCGATCTTTTTGCTTCGTTAAATTTAGTATTTTGAGCAAATTGTAAATTAATATTATCTGTATGAAGTGTATTGAATAACCAATTCAAATTTGTTCCTAAAGGGACAACGATATCTCCTATATCTGTGAGTACTTCATCTTTGCGTCCGGTATAATTAGGATAATCTAATTGTATATCAAAACCTAAAATATCTGGTTTTTTCAAAACATTCAATTCAAAACTTTTAGAATCAAATCCACTAGAAGTAAATTTGAATTTTGTTTCTTTTTGAACATTTTTAAGTTTATATGTAAATGTATTTTTAGTAGCTTGAGTTAATTTATATTGATAGCCATCAATATCTACAAAGACTTCACTAGGCAAAATTTCTCCTTCTGTTTTTACTTTTAGTAAGAAGTCTTCATATTGAACGACTTCTAGTTCATCATTTTCTAAAGAAAAAGAAAAAGGTGCTTCTCTCTCATATTCTTTGTTATTATTAATAATTCTAGTTGTTCCATCTTTAATAATATTAGCATTAATAAAAAGAATACCTAATAATAATAATAAAGGAGGAAGAGCAAAACGAAGGTATTTTTTGTTTTTTCCTAAATCAATAGCTTTTTGAAAAGGAGTAGGTTTAATTTCTTCAGATTTTTGATCAATACTTGCCATTACTAAGGCGTGATTGATAGCATTATTATCTGATTGCTGATGAAGCTGTAATATATTAAGAAGTTTATCTTTTACATTTTGAAAATGTTCTCCTACTATAGTAGCAGCTTGTTCATGGGAAATCACTTTTCCTAAATTTAATAATTTAGCTAGAGGTAATAATACCCAATAAGAAAGGCTTAATCCACTAATAGCCAAGAAAGAAAAGAAAAATCCTTTTCTCACAGGTTTATCAAAATAATAGTAATATTCTAAGACATTGAAAAGAATAAATAATCCTAATATTATGCCTATAGTATATAAACTTCCTTTTATAAATTTATTGAAATAATACTTACGAATAAAACGATCTAGTTTTGATATAAGAAGGTTGTAATTGCTCTTTTCTGCCATTATCTTTTTGTTTTTACGATAAAAAAGCCTAATGATTATTGTTTAGACCTATTATATAAACTTCTAAAACCCCCAAAAAAGTTTTCTTCTTCTTATTTTATTTGTTAATCGTTGTGAATTTTCAAGTGGATTATTGGGGTATATACGAAAAAAACTCAATTTTGTTTCACAAAAGTACAAAAATCATCAAGGAAGATCAAGTGACTAAAAATCTAACCTGAGTAACTCTTTTAGACTAAAAAATTAAAGTATTCTTTTATTCTGCTGGTTCTACAACTCCTTCTAATTTTAGAATGTATTTAGATTTAGGATATGCATTCGTTCTCACTGTTATTTCTGGTCTTTGTGGACCTTTTTTATTTTTACTATTATAGGTCACAGAGATAGCACTTTCTGCACCTGGATTAATAGGGAGGAAATTGTACCCAGGAGCTGTACAACCACAAGTAGCAGTAGCATCTAATATTTCTAATTTACCTTTTCCTGTATTTTTAAAATGAAACTCATATTTTACAACATCTCCTTCCTTTATTGTTCCAAAATTATGTATCACTTTTTCAAAAGTAATTTTAGGTGCTTTAGCTTCTCGTTCTTTGCGTTTTTTTTCCGCCAATAATTTTTTTTCTCTTCTGATACTATCTTTTCTTTCTAGAGCTATTCTCTCTTCTTCTAATTTTTTTTCTTCAGCTACACGTTTTGCTTCTTCTGCTGTAGCTAAAGCTTCTACTTTAAGAAGACTATCTTTTTGCAAAGAATCTTGAATTGCTTGAACTAACATTATAGAATCCTGCTTCGCTTTTAGCTTTTCATCCTCTTTGTTTGATGTAGTATTTGATGTATCAGAAACACAACTCAATACCGAAAAAGAAATTATTGATATAATAATTACTATTGTAGAAATTTTCATTGTTAATTTTACTTTAAACCTAAGAGCATGTCTAAATTGAAAACAGACTCTAAACCTATTTATTTATTCAATAACGAATATTATACTAACATTGCGATAGGGTTTTCCAAAATACCTTTAAATGTTTTCAAAAATTGTGCTCCTGTTGCTCCATCTACGACTCTATGATCACAAGAAAGAGTTACTTTCATCATATTACCTATTTGCATTTCTCCATCTTTAACAATAGGTTTTTGAATAATAGAACCTACAGCCAAAATACAAGCATCTGGAGGGTTAATAATTGCTGTAAATTCTTCAATTCCAAACATACCTAAATTAGAAATGGTAAAGGTATTCCCTTGCATTTCTTGAGGTTGTAATTTTCTATCTTTTGCTTTCCCTGCTAATTCTCTTACTTGAGTATTAATTTGCGATAAAGTTTTAGTATTAGCATGATGAATTACAGGAACTAAAAGTCCTTCACCTACTGCTACTGCAACGCCTATATTAATATCATGATTTCTTCTAATTCTATCTCCTAACCAAGAAGAATTAATATTAGGATGTTGTTGAAGTGCTGCTGCGGCAGCTTTTAAAACAATATCATTAAAAGAAATTTTAGTTGGAGCTATTTCATTTAATTGTTTTCGAGCCTGAATGGCTTTATCCATATTAATTTCTACTGTTAAATAGAAATGAGGTGCTGAGAATTTAGATTCCCCTAATCTTTTTGCAATTACTTTTCTCATTTGAGATAAAGAAATATCTTCATAGTTAGCTCCTTGGCTTGTAGGAGCAGAAGGAACTACTAAACGAGTTGTTTTTTCTGGTTTAGTAGTTACAGGAGTAGATTCAATTCCTTTTTCTAATAAAGATTCTACATCTTTTTTAACAATTCTACCATTATCTCCTGAACCTGTAATATTTATCAAATTTAGACCTGCTTCTTCTGCCATTTTTTTAGCCAAAGGAGAAGCTTTTATTCTTTGATCTTTATTATGAGTAGTGATCGGTGCTTCTTCTTTGTTTTCAACAACAACTGGCGTTTCATCTTTAGCTTGATTATTTTCTTTAGCAGCAGGAGCTTCTGTAGAAGTTGCCCCATTAGATTGAGCTGCTAAAATAGCATTTACATCTTCACCTTTTTCTCCAATAATAGCTAATACTCCTCCAATAGCAATACTTCCTTCAGCTACTGCGATATGGAGCAAAATGCCATCAGCAGGAGATTCAAAATCCATTGTTGCTTTATCTGTTTCTATTTCTGCTAACAGATCTCCCACTTCTATTTCATCTCCCACTTCTTTATGCCATGCGACAATGTTTCCTTCTTCCATTGTGTCGCTCATTCTAGGCATTTTTATTACTTCAGCCATAATCAAAATAATTTTATTTCAAATTTAGGCTCAAAAATAGTTTAAAATATGCTGAATCACAATTTGAAAGGTTTATTTATTCTATACAATTAAAAAATATTTGCACTATTTTCTTTCTCTTATACTGTCAAAGAGAATTATTCTTAATTTTGTGTATGAATTTTTCATCAAAATTAATGGAACAAGCTGTTGATGCTTTTACCAGTTTACCTGGAATTGGCAAAAAATCAGCATTACGATTAGTTTTACACCTAATTAATCAAGAAACATCTGACGTAGAACAATTCGTAGAATCAATCAAACAATTAAAGAAGAATATTCGTTCTTGTAAGGTCTGTCATAATCTTTCAGATCATGATATATGTGGCATTTGTTCAGATATACATAGAAATAAAGATGAAATTTGTGTTGTTGAAACGATTAGAGATGTAATGGCGATTGAAAATACAGGACAATATAGAGGAGTTTATCATATTTTAGGAGGAGTTATTCGACCTATTGAGGGAATTGGTCCAGATCAATTAAGTATAGACTCTTTAATCCAAAGGATTCAAAAAAATTCACCTAAAGAAGTGGTTATGGCGATTAGTCCAACTATAGAAGGAGAAACCACCACTTTTTATATTTCTAAACAATTAAAAGAATTTGATATTAAAATAAGTACTATTGCAAGGGGCGTTTCTTTTGGAGGAGAATTACAGTATGCAGATGAACTTACTTTAGGACGTTCTATTATAGCAAGAACACCATATCATATTTCAAAATAAAATATTGAACTTATCCTATTATGAAACATTTTTCTTTATTCACTTTTTTATTCTTTTTATTATTGAATACCAATTTAAAATCTCAAGATATTTTAAATTTTCAGGAATATTATTTAGGAACAGGATATAATATAGGGATTGGTTCTTTTACACAACTCAATTCTATTTTGAATGAATTTGATGATGGATTAGTACAAGAAAAAGAATTTAAAAATATTAGAACACCACATGGTTTGACTTTTAATTTAGGAACTCACCAAAGTTTTTTCAATTTTGATTTAAATTTTTCTAATAATGGAACAAAAAGAATTTCTGAATTTTCTAGTTCAGATACATTATTTAGAAGAGAAGTTAAAATGAATTTGAATTCTTTTTCTTATGGAATAGGAATATTTTTTCCTACAGAAAGTGGTATGGGTATTGGTGCCAATGCTGGTGTAAATCAAAATTTTATAAAATTGAGTTCAAGGCAAGCAGAAGCCACTAATATTTCTAAATCATCTTTTATTACTCCTATAAAAGATCAATTATGGGGTATGACTTTTTCTCTTAAATTTTATTTTGGAGATTTTTATAATCATGGTACAAAATTTATGATTCAGCCCTATTATAGTTATACTTTTAAAAGTTTGGATTTGAGTCCCCTCAATGAATTAATTAATTCCGATACTACAAACAATAATTTGAATCAAAAATTTAATCATTTTGGAATTCGTTTAATTATTACATATTCTATCATTCAATAATTTTTTGTAAAAAGTGCATGAAATTATCCGTAATCATTGTTAATTATAATGTTCGTTATTTTTTAGAACAAACATTAATTTCTGCTACTAAAGCAGCAAAAAATATTGATGCGGAATTTTTTGTAGTTGACAATCATTCTATTGATGATTCAGTACAAATGGTAAAGGAACGTTTTCCTGATGTTCATTTGATTGAAAATAAAAATAATCCTGGTTTTTCTATAGCCAATAATCAAGCGATTAAAAAATCAAAAGGAGAATATATATTATTATTAAATCCAGATACTGTTGTAAATGAAGATACATTTATAAAATGTATTGAATTTATGGATCAACACACTGATGCAGGAGGCTTAGGTGTAAAAATGATTGATGGTTCTGGCAAATTTTTGCCTGAATCAAAAAGAGGTTTTCCTTCTCCTTTTGTTGCGTTTTATAAAACATTTGGTTTATCAAAATTATTTCCTACATCAAAAATATTTAATTATTATCACCTAGGATATTTAGATAAAAATAAAACTCATGAAATAGATGTTCTTGCAGGAGCATTTATGATGTTACGAAAATCTGTCTTAGATGAAATTGGTTTATTAGATGAAACTTTTTTCATGTATGGTGAAGATATTGATTTATCATATCGAATCAAAAAAGGAGGCTATAAAAATTATTATTTTGCAGATACTCAAATTATTCATTACAAAGGAGAAAGTACAAAAAAAGGGAGTTTAAATTATGTAAAAGTATTTTATAATGCAATGATCATTTTTGCAAAAAAACACTTTACAGGAACGAAAGGAACTTTATTTATTTTAATGCTCCAAATGGCTATATATTTTAGAGCTTTTATTACATTAATTTCTAATTTTATTAAAAAAGCTTTTTTACCTATTATAGATGTTTTATTAATTGCAGGAGGTTTATTTTTTTTAAAAGATTTTTGGGCGAATTATTATTTTAAAGATCCTCATTATTATGATACTACTTTTGTATGGTTTAATATTCCTTTATATACTTTTATTTGGATTATTGCTATTTTTTTTAGTGGTGGATATGATGAAAAAAATAGTTTAAGACGCCCTGTGAGCGGTTTGTTTTTTGGTACTATTTTATTAGCGGCTATTTATGGTTTTTTAGATTTAGAATTTCGTTCATCAAGAATGTTAATCATTTTAGGAGCATTTTGGGCTTTCCTAGCTGTAATTTTCAGTAGGCTATTTATTCATTTTTTGAAACATAAAAATTTTAGAATAGGAAAAAACATCCATAAAAATTTAGCTATTGTAGGTTTTGAAAATGAGGCAGAAAGAACATTAAAATTATTACAACAAGTTCAAGCAAATAAAAATATTATTGGAATTATTGCTCCTGATGAAACTACTGAAAATTCATTTTTTTTAGGTAAATTTTCTCAGATAAATGAAATAGTAAGAATATATAAAATTAATGAAATTATTTTTTGTTCAAAAGATATTTCTTCTCAAGAAATAATGAATACAATGTCTAATTTAGGAACAGAAATTAATTATAAAATTTTACCTGAAAAAAGTTTAAGTATTATAGGAAGTCATTCTAAAAACGAATCGGGCGAATTATATACTATAGATATTGAATACAA